>JAFQBZ010000133.1 GCA_017399515.1 Clostridia bacterium
ATGAATATCAAGACATAAACGAAGTTCAAGAAAAAATCATTTCACTTGTTTCAGGAAAAGAAAATAGGTTTATGGTGGGTGACATAAAGCAAAGCATCTATCGTTTTAGGCACTGTGACCCTGAAATTTTCATTTCAAAAAGCAAAGAGTTTTCGTTAGAGCAGAACTATGCAAAACTCATTAAACTTAATGCGAACTTTAGAAGTGACAAGAAGATTTTAAAGTTTGTTGATGAAGTTTTTTCAGGTGTTATGACTGAAGATTTTGGTGGTGTTGATTACGCCAAAGATTCTCAGTTTGTGGCAGGAAAAGACAATATTGATGAGCAACTTGCGGTGAATTTATGCTTTATTGACACAACAAAAAACACCCCAGAAAAAACTGAGGTTTCGGGGGTTTATTCAGTTAAAAACCATGAAAATATTATGGAAGAAGAAACTGAAAAAGCCGTTGCTGAGGCAAACTATGTGGCAAACAAGATTGCTGAACTTGTGAATCCTTTAAACGAAAAGGCAATAAAGTATAGCGATATTGCAATTTTGGTGCAGTCAAGAAATGAAGATACTTACAGGTTTTTAGAGATTCTTCGTGGATTTGGAATTCCTATTGCAAGTGACGAAAAAAGTGATTTAATGGCAAAGAGTTATGTTCAAGAAATTTATAATTTTATTGCCTATGTCTGTGCAAGTCATGATGACATATTGCTGTTTAAAGTGCTTAAAAGCAAGTTGTTTAATTTCACTGATGACGAACTTGTTGAAATTAGAAAACTCAATATGGGTGCTAAATTTTATGAAGTTATTGATTACTTTGAAAACCTTGAAAATGAAGACTTAAAAGCAAAAGTTAAGGCATTTAAAGAGGTTTGTTTGAAATATCAAAAGTTAGCAAAAATTAGAAGTTTTGCAGAAATTGCCAAAGAAGTTGTTCAAGAATTTGAACTTTATAAAATTAATATGCTCGAACTTGAAGGCGAAAAAATCAATGATGAAATTGACAAGTTTATTTTAAGATTACCTGAAAAAACAGCCTATGAATATTTGTCAGATTTTCAAGATTTATCAATGGTTTTTGAAAGTGAATTTTCAGGTGACGCGGTTACAGTTATGACTATCCACAAGTCAAAAGGCATTGAGTTTAAAGCGGTTTTTGTTGTGGGAACAAGAAAAAAATTCAACCTTAGAACAACAACTGAAACTGTTGTGTTTAACAAAAAATTTGGGGCAGGGCTTGACTTTTTTGATGAGTCAACACGAACAAGGAAACCATCAGTTGTGAACTCTGCTGTAAAGATTTATGAAACAAGAAAACTTGTGGAAGAACAACAAAGACTTTTATATGTTGCACTTACTCGTGCAAAAGAAAAACTTTATGTGGTTTGTGCGAAAAAGAAAGATGATTTGGTTCAAAATTTTCCAGCAAGACCAACATCGTTTATAAATTGGTTTGAACCAATGATTTATAACGAACTTGATGGAAAACATAATGACATAATTAATTTTGAAGATTATTCAATTTTTGATTTAATTAATATTCCGTCAAAAGAACCTGAGCAGTTGCTTTTGAAACTAGAAGACATTGAAGAACTTAAAGAGCGTGTTTATGAAAACGAAGCAAGCACAGATATTCCACTTAAAAATTCAGTTTCAAAAATTCTCTATAAAAATCAAAATAATTATGCAGAAAAAGATGAAGACGATGAAAGTTACGAAAAATTCAGGCTTTCAGAAGAGTCGATTTCTTCTGCTGAAAGGGGAACTGCTTACCACAAATTATTCCAATTTATCGATTTAAAAAATCTTCAGGATATTAGCGAAGCGATTGATTGTGCGAAGGCTAATTTATCAAAAGAAGAACTTGAATTTATTGATGAAAAAGTGGTTCACAATGTGCTTGAATTAGACTTTTTTAAACAGATAAAGAACACAAGCATTATCTTGAAAGAGCGTGAATTTTACGCTAATTTGCCGGCAAAAATTTATAAAGATGAAGCAAGCGAAAATGATAAATTTATCATGCAAGGCGTTATTGATTTATTGATTTTTGACGGTGATGAAGTGATTATTTTAGATTATAAAACAGGAAAATTAGACGACAAAAAATTAGAAAATTATACATTCCAAATGAACATTTATGCTGATGTTGCAGAAAAAGCGTTTAACAAAAAGATTACTCATAAATTTTTATGCTTAATTGATTTGCAAAAAATATTAGAAATTTAAAATTTAATGCATAATTTATTAGTTTTTTTTAATATATTATGTTATATTAAAATGGTAAAGTAATCGGAGGTTAAATAACGATGTATGATTATTTGTTAACAGTTTTTAAACTAATTATTGGCCTTATCACTCCACAAAGGTTGATTTATGCGTCACTTGCGGCGCTTGCGGTTTATATTGTTTGGATTTGTTTTTCACTTGCGTTCAGTTTCCAACGCAGATTTAACAGAAATTGTGTGAAATTGTATAATTTCGTTAAAAAGGCAGGAATTAATGCAAATGATAATAATTTTGTTGATATAAAGGCAAGCAAGATTTCAAGTGGTTTTTCACATGGTTGGAAAAAGTTTAAAACTTCATCTTATGGCAAGCCTTCTGATTTTATCACAAGAAGAGATGCTCTTGATGTTGAAGTTAACGGTGGTGTTTTAAACCAAGGCAAAACTATTATGAGAACATTTGTTAACATTGTTACATTTGTTTTGTTTGTTGCCAACTTCGCTTATCTTGGAAACAACAACACAATCACATTTTACATTTTAGCAGAGTCATTGGTGCTTCCATTAGTTCTCTTTGTTGTTTTGAAAATTTTCTATTTTGTTTACACTTCTGTGAAGCAACAACTTTACAAAGCAGATATCGAGTGTTTATATGAACTTTTAGATTTGCTTGACCAAGTGTTTGCAAAAGGTGACAGAACTGTTATGGCGCAAGTTCCAAACACATTTGTTCAAGGTGAAGATATGATTGCAACAAGTGAAGGGGAAGAACTTCCTGCATCTATAAAAGAAGAACCTGAAGAGGTTGTGGTTGAAACAGAAACACCTGCTGAAGAAAATGTTGATGCAGCACCTGTTCAAGAAGAACCTGAAGAAAATGAAGAAGAAAGTATTGCAAGCAAATATGACTTCTTTAAAAAGAAAAATATTGATGTAGATAAAATTTTGCATGATGGACCAGCCGTGTCTAGTTCATCAGCGCTTCCTTATATTAATGTTGACAGTGATTATGTTATTAAAGACGATGATGTGGCTGTTTCAAAAACAATCACAAATCTTGAAAATGGCAGCGAACTTCTTGGCAGCATGATGCAAGATATGGGAAGCATTAAGAAACTTAAAAAAGAAGAAGAGGAAAAAGCAGAGGCTGAAAAGGCTGAAGCCGAAGCCAAAGAAAAAGAAGAAGCAGAAAAAAAGGCGGCAGAAGAAGAGGCTAAAAACAAAGAAAGTGATGACCCATTTGGAAATCTTGGTCAATTTGAAGTTGCTGAAAATGCTACACCTGATATTATCGAGCCAGCATCAACTGAAGAATCTGCTGAAGAACCTGCAAAGGAAGAAACTTCTGCTGAAACAACAGAAAGTGAAGAAGAAAAAGAAGATGTTAAACTTGAAATTCCTGATGTTGAACCACTTGAAATAGAAAAACCTGAAGTTGAAGAAGTTCAAGAAGAAGTTCCTCAAGATGATATTTCTGAAGAAAGAAGAGAAAATATTGCTTCGGTTGTTGGTGGTTTTAAAGCAAAATCAAAACTTGCTAGTGGCGGTGTTGTTATTGAAAGAAATCAGCCAATTTCAAGAAGAGAAAAAACTCCTACTTACACAAATGATTATGCTGAAGAAGCGGAGTATGATGGTGGTAATTACACTTCAAATGGAATCACACATTTAAGTGCTGAAAATGACGCTGATAACATTTTAAATTCGTTTAGAAGCAGTGCTGGCGGTTATGATGATTATCAAAATTATAACGCAGGAATGCAAAATCCAATGTATGGTGCAGGATATAATGCTCCACAATACAACCAAGGTTATGGTTACCCACAAGGTGGATACAATCAACCACAACAAATGACAGGTTATGGAATGCAAAATGTTCCAAATTATCAACAAAATGTTCAACCACAAGGCTTTGGTGGATATTCTCAAACAACAAGTTATGAAGAACCTGAATACGAAGAAGAATATGAAGAAGAGTATGAAGAGGAAGTTGTTGAAAAACCTGTTAAAAAACCTGCAGTTAAACGCACAAAAGAAAATGAACCAAGACCAAGAAATTTAAAGAAAAAAGAGAGTAAACCGGTTATGGAAGAAGAAGTTAAAGGTGCTAAGCGTGGAAGACCTAAAAAACAAGTTTTCGATGAAACTGTTACAATCAAGAACGATAAAGAGTTTGATGAAGTGTTATCTCGTGCTGAAAAACTTATGAAGAAGAGTGAATCAGGTCTTTCTGCAAGTCAATCAAAAAGAATTGAAAAAGAATTAAAAATGCTTATGGATGCAATGAATAAGTATAAAGAAGGTGTATAATGAAAAAGAAGAAAGTTGAAGTTACAAAAACAACTCAAATCGGTGAAGTTTTAAACATTAACCCTAATGTTAAAGAAGTTTTAATGGGGTTTGGTCTTCATTGTTTTGGTTGCCCAATGAGTCAAATGGAAACTCTTGAAGAGGCCGCTGGTGTTCACGGTGTTGACGCAGATTTGCTTGTTGAAAAAGTTAACGAATTTTTAAACAAATAAAACAAAACCACTCACGAAAGGTGAGTGGTTTTTTGTTGCACTTTTTTAATTGAAATTTTATGCAAAATAAAAACCTAGCGTTTGCTAGGCTTTTTTATTAGTTGATAGAATCTTTGAAACTCTTACCAAATTTTAAAGCAGGAACTTCACAAGCAGCAACATTGATTGTTTCGCCTGGTTTTTGTGGGTTTGGGCGAACGCTTGCATTTTTGTGTTTAGCAACGAATGTTCCAAAGCCAACAAGTGTGATTTTGTCTTTTGCTTTCATAGCCTCTTGAACTGTTTCAACAAATGCATCATAGAATGCTGTTGCATCTTTAATTGTTGATTCTGTCTTGTCAGCAATTGCTCTTAAAAATTCATTTTTATTCATAAGTATTATCCTCCTAATTTGCTTTTATAAGCGCTACTTACTATATTTACTATAGCATAAACAAAATCTAATTCAAAACAAATTTTATACTTTTTTTAAAAAAATATTGAAAATTTGGTAATTTATACGCCTAAATAGTAATAGTTTTATGACTTTTGTGACAAATTTTTAAAATTTTCATATTATAGAGTAAATTGGAGGTGTGTTATCGCTCGCAAAAAATATGTGCTTAAAGACAAAAGTTCGATATTTATTGATGATAAAGCCGTTATTGGTGAAAATGTGATTATTTATGAAAACAATCGAATTGAAGGTGAATGTGTGATTGGTGATAATGTGACAATTTACCCTAATTCGTTTATTGAAAGTTCGGTTATTGGCAAGGGCACGAAGATATACTCTTCGTTTATTGAAAAGTCAAAAATTGGTGCTTGTTGTTTGATTGGACCTTATGCACATCTTCGTTCTGGCTCGATAATTGCAGACTTTGTGAAAGTTGGAAATTTTTGTGAAATCAAAAATGCTGAGATTGGTAAAAATACAAAAATTAGCCATTTGGCGTATGTTGGTGACGCTAAAGTTGGAAATGCTTGCAATATTGGTTGTGGGGTTATTTTTGTTAACTATAACGGAAAAATTAAGTCAAAAACCATTGTTGAAGACGGAGCGTTTATTGGTTCGAATGTTAATTTGATTGCACCGGTTAAAGTTGGAAAAGGGGCTTATGTTTGTGCTGGCACAACTGTTGATAAAGACATTGAGGCAGGTTCGTTTTCAATTGGAAGGGTTCGAGCGGAAATAAAAAAGGGCAGAGCAAAGAAATATTTAGACAAAAAGACAGATGATTTAACCTAAAAAAGACATAGAATCTGTCTTTTTTTATTGAAATTTAAAAGGAATAGTGATATTATTAATCTATCTTATGTAGGAGGAAGAAAATATGATAGATATAAATCTTATCAGGACTAATCCAGATTTAGTCAAAGAAAACATTAAAAAGAAATTCCAAGATGCAAAACTTCCTCTTGTTGATGAAGTTATGAATCTTGACAAGGAGAATCGCTCGCTTAAAACTGAAGCAGAGAATATTCGTAGTCAAAGAAACAAACTTTCAGCCGAAGTTGGCAAATGTATGAAAGAAGGCAGAAAAGAAGACGCTGAAAAAATTAAAGCAGAAGTTAAAGCCGGTGCTGAAAAACTTGCTGAACTTGAGGCTCGTCAAGCCGAAATTGACGCTGAAATAAAGAAGAGAATGATGATTATTCCTAACATTTTAGATGCATCTGTTCCTATTGGAAAAGACGACAGTGAAAATGTTGAAGTTCAAAGATTTGGCGAGGCAATTGTTCCTGATTTTGAAGTGCCTTACAATGCTGACATTTTAGAAGGAATTGCAGGTCTTGACAAAGAGTCTGCTGGCAGAACATCAGGCAATGGTTTCTATTATCTCTTAGGTGATGCTGCTCGTCTTCATGAAGCCATGATTGCCTATGGCAGAGATTATATGATTGACAAAGGTTTCACTTATGCTATTCCACCATTCATGATTAGAAGTGATGTTGTTACCGGTGTTATGAGTTTTGCTGAAATGGACGCAATGATGTATAAAATTGAAGGTGAAGACCTTTATTTGATTGGAACAAGTGAACACTCAATGATTGGTAAGTTTAAAGACCAAATTTTGAAGGAAACTGAACTTCCAGCAACTTACACATCTTATTCACCATGCTTTAGAAAAGAAGGCGGTGCACATGGTCTTGAAGAAAGGGGAATTTACAGAGTTCACCAATTCGAAAAGCAAGAAATGATTGTGCTTTGCAAACCTGAAGAGTCTATGGATTGGTATGAAAAAATGTGGAGATTTACTGTTGAAATCTTTAGAAATTTAAACATTCCTGTTCGTCAACTTGAATGCTGCTCTGGTGACCTTGCAGACCTTAAAGTTAAATCTTGTGATATTGAGGCTTGGAGCCCAAGACAACAAAAATTCTTTGAAGTTGCTTCATGTTCAAACCTTGGTGATGCACAGGCTAGAAGACTTGGCATTCGTGCTAAGGGCAAAGATGGAAACTATTTCGTTCACACACTTAACAACACTGTTCTTGCAAGCCCTCGTGGACTTATTGCTCTTCTTGAAAACAATATTAATGCAGATGGTTCAATTAATGTTCCTGAAGTTTTAAGACCTTACATGGGTGGCAAAGCAAAAATTGAAAAGATTGTAAAATAATAAAAAGATGGCGTTTGCCATCTTTTTTCTTTGTAAAAATAAGAAAAACACTGCAAAAGCAGTGTTTTTTTGATTAATATGTTCTGTGTTCAGCGTAAAATTCTAAGCCATAAATCATCCACCTAAAGTCTGTTGCATTGCCTGAGTCATCAGCAACAGTTCCATTGATTGAGTTGTTAATGTCAAAGGTGATTGTGCAACCGGTTGCTGTTGCAACGGTCTTTTTAACATCGACTTTGCAAAGAATTGAATCATCTTTTTGAGGAATAAATGAACAGGTTTCTTGAATGGTTTCAATTGCATTTTGCTGACTGATTTTATCTTCATCAACAAGGTTTGTGATTGTTACATTAACAACCATTTCACTTGTTGCATCTTCATTTGCATAAACATAGAAATAAATGCAATCGATATACATTTTATAAACCCAAGAACTTTTTGCTGTCACTTTGATTTCGGTGAAGCAGTCAATGTTTAGTGGGTCAGGGTCTTCGGCAATAAGTTCTGCAAACTCAATAGTTTTTGCTTTTGCGTTGTTGTAAGTGTAAACTTCAACAGATTCTTCAAAATAAACACTTGCGTTTATTTTTGGAAGGTCTGAATCTTTTTTAGAACAACCACAAAGCATAAGAGCAGGAACACAAATAAGTGCGATTAAAAGGTTTAAAATTTTGCGTTTCATAAAGGTATCCTTTGTTTAAGTTATAGATTTAAGTTTAATCCATAGGGCTTCGAAAATTGTTTTTCCATAAGGAATTGCGAAGCGAACGCTTCCTGAAATGTCGCTTATGTTAACACAGCCAAAAAATCTGCTGTCTTCAGAAACATTTCGATTGTCACCCATAACAAAATATGAATTTTCTGGAACGGTTAAGGAATATTTTCTTTCGTCGTCAGGAAGGTTTATATCTTGTATGTTTTGAAAGATTTGCTCAAAATTAGCGTAACCATTTATATATGTCACCATGCTGATTGCGTCATAACACATTTCTTCGGTGAGATATGATTCGTCAAGTTCAACTGTTTTGCCATCTCTATCTTTCACGATTATATCATAATAATATTTTTTTGGCAATAGTTCCGGTTCTTGATGTGTTAAATAAAATGTAACAATGTCACCAGGGCAGGCAATTATACGCTTTATCATTGATTTAACATCTTGTTTTTCAGTTTTTTTGATGTATTTATAATCAGTGTTTGCAATGATTACGATTTCATCATGAAGGTAAGTGTCTTTGCTTTTATAATAAACGATATCACAGTGAGTGTCATCGTTATCACTTGTGATGGAAACATTCATTGTGGGTTGCATGCTTGCACCAACAACCATTATTGGTGTGAGCAAAATTTGAAAAACAAAAATAAAACCCATAAAAACAACGCCAAAAACAAGCATAAATTTGAAAACTAAACTCTCGGTGTATAAGCCTGTGTTTTTTGGTTTAACAGGTGTGTTATGAGAGAGAAATTCATCTTCTTGCATTTCGGCATTAATGGTTTTGCTGTTTTCTGTTTCGGTTGATTTAATTTCTTCCATTTCCATATATAATAATTATATTATACTATTTAATTAAATTTATCAATATTTTTTAAAATACTAAAAAAATAATTGTCTAAAAAGATAATAAACAAAATCTTTTTGTTAAAAGATATTTTTTGTTAAATTTATTGCAAATAGATACATAATTGACTATTTTATTTTTTTGTGTTAAACTTTGTGCTATGAAAAGATTATATTATGCAACCTTTGAAAAGGGTTTAGATGAAGTTGTTAAAAAAATTATAGCAAAACAAGATAAAAATGCGTTTATTAAGCGTCTTTATAGTGATTCTGTTTTGTTCTTTGCTGATGAACATTTTAGTTTAGCAGGAAGTTGTTTTAAATCAGCGTATTTTGTTATTGACAGTTTGGTTAAAGAGGGCACAGGTGCACTCAATTTTGCCATGAAGCATTTGCTTGAAAAAAAAGATTGGCACTTAGTTTTTCCTAAAGATGTGAAGAAATTTAAGGTTTTATATCTTAAAGAAGACAGCAAAATTATGATTGACAGCAAACTTAAACAAGCCGTTGAAGTTATGCTTTCTCGAAAAACAAAAAGACAAATCAGTTATTTAAACGGCACAGAAGAACTTGTGTTTCTTGCAAAAGAAGATGGCATGAATCTCTTTATGAGAAGGCTTAATATTGAGTCTGCTTATCAAAAAATTAGAGGGCTTCAAATTGAACCTGAAGTTGCTTATGTTTTGAATTTTATGTCAGAGCCAGCACAAAGCGAAGCAGTGGTTGACCCTTTTGCTTATGATGGCGTGGTGGCATATTCAAGAGCAATGTCTTTCAAAAAGGCAAATGTGATTGCAAATGAAAAAGAAATTGAAAATGTTGCTGACATTAAAAAACTTGCAAAAAGCCTTAAAGAAAAGAGTTTTTCAGTGATGAACTATGACTTTTTAGACGATAAATTTCCAATTAAATTTATTGATAAAATTGTTACAGTTTTGCCTTCAATGAACTATGATTTTGAAGTGAGTTTGACAAAATTATATGAAAGTTTCTTTAATAAAATTTATAAACTTAATGTTAAAACTGTTGCCATTGCAATGACAAAATCTATTGATGTTTTGCCAATAATAAAAGGGAAATATGAAGTTGAAATGAAAGTTTCAACACAAAAATTTAACTTGTTTAAACTTAAAATTAAATAATAAAAACACTCGAAATTTCGAGTGTTTTTTTGTGTTTTATTTTGCTTCTTTTTTTGCTTTTGCTTCGTCAAGTTTATCTTTTTTTGATTGCATTTCGCCGTGTTTATCACTCATTTGTTTTGCGGCTCTTAAAACCAAAATATAAATGATGATAATGCTTAGAACTGTTGTTATGATGTTCACAATTAAAAGCCTGAAAATTGCAAAAATTAAAGTTAAAATAACTGAGATAAAACCAACAGAAAACATTACATTTCTTGCATAAAAATGTGTTTGCTTCCACACGAATTCGGCTGATGTTGTGAGTTTGTTTTTAAATGGTGAAAACGCTTTAAATGGAAGATATTTAATCTTAAGACCACCAAGCATAATGTATGCTGAAAATGGTAAGAAATAAACAAGTGACATTGGAATTTCCGAAAGTGTTCCAACTGCAAAACCTTCCACACTTGAAACATAAATCATTATTAGCATATTTTCAAAAATGCAAGTGTAAAACATCATTTTTAAAAAGAAGTTCAATGCTTCTTTTTTTCTTGTGAGTTGAATCACGAGCCAAAGAATTGTTGGAACAATGCTGCACGCAAGCAAGAACCATTTTGAGCCCAAAACAGCAATTTTTTCAGTTATGCTGAAAAATAATGGAACTTTTTTTGGTGTTTTGAAAATGAGCAACAAAATCGAAGTTATAAGGTTTGTTGCTGCTATTATTGTTGTTTTAAAATCTAATTTTTTCATCATAGTTTAAGAGTAAATTTATTTATATATTTTGTCAATAAAAAAGAAGCAATTGAATGCTTCTTTTTTGTTTTAAAATAGTTTTAATTTAATGCTGAATTCTTTATTGTTATTGTTTTTTCATTTGGGTTAAGTTCAATCTCTGCGCCAAGTGGCAAGATTGCGTGTGGGTAAGCGTGACCTATATTTAAGTTATAGAAAACAGGGAAGTCGAACTCTTCAAGTTCTTCGATTAAAACTTGTTTATATTCTTCATAATAAACCTCGTCAACAGGCTTTCCGCACACGATTCCTGAAACTTGATTCATTATGCCCATTTCTTTGAATTTTTTAATGATGTTTCTATATTTTTCAGGCGACATTTTTGCTGGACCTGTTTCGATAAGCATAATAGAATTTTTCCATTCTTCAAGGGTAGGAAGAGGGTTGTAATCTTTAGCAATTTTTTCAAAAGCAGGATAATTTTCAGTTTCAAAGAAAGAGTAGTCTGCAAGAATTTCAATGCAACCGCCGAGAAGTTTTCCAGACACGATTTTATTGCCTTTCAAAACTTCGTAACCTTTTGAATTGTCACGCTTTTCACGAAGTGTTCCAACAGCGTTTGGTGAATAGTCTGTTCTGTCAAGATACCACACAGGGCTTGGTTTAATTTCATAATTTGTTGGCGCATTAAAAAGATAATTAAAAGCAGTTTTTGAATATTCAAGCATTTCAGGTTCAAATTCGGCGAGATCGGTTAAAAATGCTTGGCCATAAAATGTGATGAGTCCAAGTTTGTTGAGCATTAAATGGTTTGTTGTTGAATCTGAAAAACCTAAAAATATTTTTGGATTATTCTTAACGGTTTCTTTGAAAATTTCGTCATTTAAAAGGTAAGGAAGGGCAAGGTAGGCATCTTCACCACCGATTGCACAAATGATTGCTTTGATTTCATCATCAGCAAATGCCTGTTTTAAATCTTCCGCTCTTTTTTCTGGGTGGTTTTTAATAAAATCAATACCTTTCATTGAGTTTTCCATAAAAACAGGCACAAGTTCTAACTCTTCAAGGCGTTTGATTCCAAGGTCGAGTTCGTGCTTGATGAATGATTCACCTAAAATTCCACTAGAAAGGCTTACGATTGCAACTTTGTCGCCTTTTTTTAATCTGTTTGCTTTAATCATAAAAATCTCCTTATTTTTGATTTAATAAAAGGCAGAATTTATCTGCCTTATTTGTTTGGATTTGTTTCAATGTTATGTTCAAGTATGTTTAAGTTGATGTCATACTTAAATGTTCCGGTTACATAATTGCCCTTCAAAATTTCAGGAAGCCAATAGCCGTCATCAGGGAACATTCTTGTGTAAGGAATTTTGCCAAGTTCAAACCAAACAGGAGCCATTTCTTCAGACTCGGTTGGAGTGCCTTCATAGTCAGTTGCTGTGAAAATGCTCATATTAACAATTGCGTGTTCACCTTTAACATATTCATCAAATTCAATTTCTGCACGCTTTTGTGGATTTATTGGTCTTATATTAAATTCTTCTTGGGTTTCGCGAATGGCGGCGTCTTCAACTGATTCATAAGGTTCAACTTTTCCGCCAGCACCATTTAATAGCCCTGCGCCAAAGCCTCTCTTCTTTTTTGCAAGAAGAATTTTGTTATCTTTAATAATAAAGAGAAGGGTGGTTTTTAAATATCGAACAAAGCCGTCATCTGTGCTTTTGATAATGATAATTTCGTCAAAGCCCTCTTCTCTTGTTGGGTATGAGAAGTTTTCAGCGAACTCACGAATGACTTTTTCGCCAACAACTCTTCTTCTTAACGAGTCTTGTTTTATGCAGGTTTCAACTGAATTTTCAATAACAATTGCTCTTCTTCTAATTTTCAAATCTTCAAAGTGAGAAAGTGCTTTTTTTCTGTTTTCAATGCTGCTGTTTGTTGCATCAATTAGCACATCTTTTCCTTGAGATAAAAAGTTTCTTGCTCTTGAATAAAGGGTGTTAAAAACTTCGTCGTTATGGTCTTGGTCTTCTTCAAAGCCATAAAGTTCTTTTCGAATTTCGTCACTTGCCAAAATTTTTGTTCTGGCGTCAATTTTTGTTTTGGTGTAGGTTGATTTTCCACTTCCTGGAAGCCCTACCATTAAGGTTAATGTGGTCATTTCGTATCCTCGTAAAATATTGTATGTAACTTAAGTTTAACATAAATATTTTTTTAAGGCTAAAGAATTTAAGGGGTTTTATGCAAAATTTCAAAAATTGATGCAAATAAAGATATTTTTTAAATGTATTGAAATTTATTTTTAATTTTGGTAAAATGGAATTGCTGATATAAAGATTTTTAGGGAGAATCATTATGTTGACAATCAAAGAAGCAAAGAAGATTCCTTTTGAACAACTTGACGAAGAAACAAAAGAGTTTTTGTATGACTTATTTAAAAGGTATGTTGTTAGAAAGAAAATTGCTGATACAAACAAAACCTTGACTTCAATATTCTCAAAAAGAGTGGGGCTTAACCCAAGAGAATATGCAAGGTGTTTTAATGAGTTTAATTCTTGTTTTGTGAGCACCGATCTTATCAGGTGTTTGAGTTATGATGAAATTCATACTTCATTTTTAAGAAAGATGACGGAAGATCAGTTTAACTATTTTTTAGAACGAACAGGTAACTCTTTTGACAGAAAAATTGCACTTATGTGTTTTTCTGGAAGACCTAGTGAGAGAATTGCAAACAGGGTGTCATTTCCGGTTATGCTTGCTTATGCAAATATGCAAGATATTGTTGTTGATGCTCTTAGCAAAGACCCTAAAGCAAGTTACAGCAGAACCTTTTCCGATGCCGCAAGAACTGTTAGAACAGACTTTTTTAAAGCAACAGGAAAGAGAATTAATGACACTGTTATTGCAAGTGAAAGAACAGACTATAAGGCAGTTGGAAAGAAATGTGCTCTCATTTGGAAGCAAATGCTTGAGTTTTATAAAAAAGGGTTAGAAAATCTTGAGCCTCTTGAAGCGGCTGCTTTTGTTAGAGAAAATTTTGTTTTCACCACAAACGGAATAGGGCAGTTTGACGAGGTTATTGACAAGGCGCTTTTAGAAGCAATGAAAGAAGTTGAAAGTGACAGGCAGTTCCATAGTGAGTTTATGGAAGAAAATCCTGATGATTATATTCCTGCCGATGTTGATGAATTGTATTCGAAAAAATATGTAGAAGATGTTTATTTTGCAAAACTTAAGCCATCATTAGATGCTGTTTTTGATAGACATTTATTAGACCCTATTTATTTTGAAGCAGAGGCAAAAAAGAAAATTCAATAAATATAAAAAGCATTAAAAATTATCAAAACACCCGTTCGGGTGTTTTTTTGCGTTAAAATTTATGGAACCTATAAATAATTGTTATTTATATATGTAATATATAAAGGTTTATTTCTTGACTCTAAAAATTACATAGTTTATAATGATAATGTGTGATAATCACAAGTATTAGGAGAATTTTTATTAGGTTATGAAAGTTGATATAATTTGTCCGCTTTATAATGCGGAAAACGACATATTGCCTCTTTTAGATTCGCTTAAAAAACAAAAGGGCGTTGAAGTTGGAAAATATAGATTTGTTCTTACAGAATCTAAAGACAAATCTGAAGAAATTTTAAAAGAAAACAAAATTGAATATACAAAGGTTTCAAAAGAAGAATTTTCTCACAGCAAAACTCGTGAAGAAGAAGCAATGAAATCTGATGCTGATGTCTTGGTGTTTATCACTCAAGACATTGTTGTTGAAAGAGAAGATTGGCTTGAGAAGTTGGTGACTCCAATTTTTAATGGGGAAGCAGAAGCATGTTTTTCTAGACAAATTTCAAAGTTTAAAAATATTGAAAAATATACTAGAGAGAAAAATTATCCAGCAGAGTCTTACATCAACTCTAAAGAAGATGTTGAAACAAAGGGGCTTCGTGCATTCTTCTTTTCAGATGCTTCGTCAGCAATTAAAACTGAAGTTTATAAAAAACTCGGTGGTTATGATGGAAAGCGTCTTCCAATAAATGAAGATATGTACATTGCCTATAAACTCATTATGAATGGCTATAAAATTAAGTATTGTGCTGACTCTGAAGTTTTCCATTCTCACAAGTTCACTTTAAGACAAGTTTATGATAGATATTATTTGACAGGTTTGTTTATGGCTGAAAATTCTTATCTTGATGAATTTGGAACAACTAAAACCGGTGGTGGACTTGCAAAATATATTTTAAAAAGAGCCTTAAAAGAATTTAACATTAAAGTTTTGTTTAGATTCTTGCCTGATATGATGGCTAGATGGTTCGGTATGAAAAAAGGAAAGAAAGATTACAAAAAGAAAATGAAGGGGTAAATATGGCACTAGTTATTATTACAATTTTACTGCCTCTCGTGTTTTTAATTGTTGATTTTTATAAAGAACGAAAGATTTATTCGCCAGCGGTGCTTTTCAATGCAATCTTTTTTGTGACACTGCTTCTTTATAGTTTTAAGTGGAGTCATATTCAACAAGATTTATCAACCACAACGCTTTGGTGCTTATTTCTTTGTGAAATTGGTTTTAATATTCCAATTGTTATTTCTTACTTTATCAAAAAGAAAGACAATAAAAAAACTGATGAACCAATAATTATTAACGAATCGGCAGATAAGACAATTAAAACAATGAATAATGAAGATGGAATTTTCACTCTCAATAAAAAATTAGAATTTGGAATTTTTATTTTTGTTTTTGTTGTGTTTGTCTTTGAAGTTATTTATTGCAAAGGATTTCCTATTATTTGGAAATTATTTGAAGATGAAAAAGTTTATATTAATTTTGTTGTTCCAAAGGTTACAGTTTGGTTTAATGCAATTGTTGTAGTTATGGGGGCGTATTCGATAGTCAATCCAACACTGTTTCCAGGTTTATTTTACAAAGGATTTTATTTATTGATACCTCTTTTAATGGTTTCTAGACAAATGATTATAGCAATGGTGTTTGAAGCGTTGATTATATATCTTATAACAAAAAAGAATAAATCCAAAGAATTTTATTTGTATTGTGTTATTGGTGTTATGCTTGTTCTTTTAGGGTTTTCAGCATTTGGAAATGTAAGAACGGGTGAAAGTGATTTTTTATTGGTTGCACAATTTAAAGATTTTTGTAAATATATTCCAACAGTATTTAAATGGATTTATTCATATATGTGTTTTTCAATATCAAATTTAAACAATTTAATATCTATTGCAGAACCAGGAATAACAAAAGGACTTTCAACATGGAATGAACTTGTTCCATCAATGTTAGATGTTGATTCAACTCATTTGTTTAACGAGGAATTCTTGGTTAGTTTAAATTTCAATGTTAGCACATTTGCTCCATCGTTATATCTTGATTTTGGTATATTTGGAGTTGGGGCATTTTGTTTAATCATTGGAGCATGTTCACAATTTTTATTTAAAAAGATGAAGAATAACTTTATATTGAATTTTATTTATGCAATTGCTGCTTATTCAATCGTATTTATTTTCTTTGTAAATATGTTCTTCAATTTCCAAGTTATATGTCAAGTTGTATTTTCAATTTTGATATTTGTGGTTTTAAATAATTTTATTGAAAAGAAAAGTAAAAAAGTAAAAAATTCTCAAGGAGGAAAAATTTAATATGAAAGGAATTATTTTAGCAGGAGGCAGTGGAACAAGACTTTATCCACTCACAACAGTAACAAGTAAACAATTGTTACCGGTTTATGATAAACCAATGATTTATTATCCATTATCAATCTTAATGCTTGCAGGTATCAATGAAATTTTAATCATTTCAACACCAGAAGATACTCCAAGATTTGCAGCACTTTTTGGTGACGGAAGCAAATTTGGTTTGCAATTAACTTACAAGGTTCAACCATCTCCAGATGGTCTTGCTCAAGCATTTATTTTGGGTGAAGACTTTATTGGAAATGATACTGCTTGTATGATTTTAGGTGACAATATTTTCTATGGTTCTGGTCTTCTTGGTGGTCTTAAAAGGGCTAGAGAAAATGCAGAAAAAGGAATTGCAACAGTTTTTGGTTATCATGTTACAGATCCAGAAAGATTTGGTGTTGTTGAATTTGATGAAAATAAGAGAGCAATTTCTATTGAAGAAAAACCAAAGGTTCCAAAATCAAATTATGCTGTTACCGGTCTTTATTTTTATGACAACACCGTTGTTGAATATGCAAAAGGTTTAAAACCATCAGCAAGAGGTGAACTTGAAATCACAGACCTCAACAGAATTTATCTTGAAAAAGGCAAGTTAGATGTTGTTACATTTGACAGAGGTCTTACTTGGCTTGATACAGGAACACATCAATCTCTTGCAGATGCAACAGCATTTGTAAAAATGATTGAAGAGCACCAAGGTCTTAAAATTTCTTGTCCAGAAGAAATTGCTTATAACAATGGTTGGATTACAAAAGAACAACTTTTAGAGCAAGCAAAACTTATGGAAAAGAATCAATATGGTCAACACCTTAAGAAAGTTGCTGAAGAAGCATATGTTAGAAGACATAAAGAAATTTAAGAGGTAATTTATGAAAATTGAAAAAACCGAACTTCAAGACGCTTTTATAATCACACCTGATGTTTTTGGAGATTCTCGTGGTTGGTTTATGGAAACTTATTCTAAAATAAAACTTGAAAATGAAACAACTGTAGAATTTGTTCAAGACAATCAATCATATTCTTCACAAAAGGGAATACTTAGAGGGCTTCATTGTCAAACAAACCCACACTGTCAAACAAAACTTATTCGCTGCACAAGGGGTGAAATTTTAGATGTTATTGTTGACATTAGAAAAGGTTCACCAACTTACAAAAAATGGACAAAGGTTGTGCTTACAGCAGAAAATAAAAAGCAACTTTATATTCCAAAAGGTTTTCTTCATGGTTTTGTAACACTCACTGATGATGTTGAAGTTCAATATAAAGTTGATGATTATTATTCAAAAGAGTGCGACAGATCTGTTAAGTTTAATGATCCTGAGTTTGCAGTTGAATGGGGAATTGAAGATCCAATTTTATCTGACAAAGATAAAAACGCACCACTTTATAGTAATAGTGACTGCGACTTTGAATATGAGGAGAAGTAGATGAAATTTGCAGGAACAGTTGTGTTATATAATCCTGAACAAGATATATTAGAAAATATTCAAACATATTTGCCTTTTTTGGAAAGACTTTATGTTATGGATAATTCAACAAAAGAGTATAATTTTTTAGATGAAATAAAGAACATAAAAAAAGTTAAATATATTTCTCTTGAAGGAAATCAAGGTATTGCAAAAGCCTTAAAGGTTGCAACTGAAACGGCGATTCATGATGGCTATGACTTTTTGCTTTCAATGGATCAAGATAGTAAATTTCCAACAGAAGATTTTGAATATGTTAAAAAACATTTAGAAAACAATACCATTTCAGATATTGGAATTGTTGGAATTAATTTTGCTGATAGTTTGATAAAATCTAATACGGAAGATAAATTTGAGACAAAAGAGGTTAATTCTCTTATTACATCTGGGTCATTTTTAAATTTAAAGAATTATAAAATGATTGATGGTTATGATGAACAATTATTTATTGATGGAGTTGATGATGATATTTGTTATCAATTACAATTAAAAAATTATAAAGTTGTGATTTTACCAAATATTTATTTAAATCATAATCTTGGAAATAGGCAAGAGGTTCGTTTTTTTGGTAAGAAGTTAAAAATTTTAGTCCATTCTCCAATTAGATACTATTATATGTATCGAAATTATCATTATTTAAAGAAATATAGAAGTAAAGAATATGTTCAATTATTAAAAACAAAAGCAAATAATTTTGATTTTAAACATTTTATTAAAAGAACAATTTTGGAAAAAAATCGTTTGAAAAATTTTAAAATGATAAAAAAAGGAATAAAGGATGGTAAAAGAGGAATTCTTGGACCATATCAAGAAAGGAGAAAGAGTAGATGAAGATTTTAGTTACAGGTGTTAAAGGTCAACTTGGCTATGACATTGTTCGTGAACTTGGTGAGCGAGGATATACAGATGTTATTGGGGTTGATAAAGATGACCTTGATATAACTGATGAGAATGCAGTTCATGAGTTTATTGAAAAAGTGAGACCTGATGCAATTATGCATAACGCAGCGTGGACTGCTGTTGATGCGGCAGAAGATAATGCTGAGGCTTGTTACAAAGTTAATGTGCTTGGAACAAGATATCTTGCTGAAGCAGCACAAAATGTGGGTGCTAAACTTGTTTACATTTCAACCGACTATGTTTTTGATGGTGAAGGTGAAAATTACTTTGAAGTTAATGACAAAAAAGCGCCACTTTCTGTTTATGGAAAAACAAAGTATGAAGGCGAACTTGAAGCAAAAAAATGTGATAAGCATTTTATTGTTCGCATTTCTTGGGTGTTTGGAATTAATGGAAAAAACTTTGTTAAAACAATGCTTACACTTGCTGAAACAAAAACAGAACTTAATGTTGTTGCTGACCAAATTGGTTCGCCAACATATACTTATGATTTGTCAAAACTTCTTTGTGATATGATTGAAACTGACAAATATGGCGAATATCATGCAACAAATGAAAATATTTGTTCTTGGTGTGACTTTGCTAAAAAGATTTTTGAAATTGCCGGCGTGAATATGAAAGTTAATGCTGTGACATCTGCAGAATATCCAGCAAAGGCTCATAGACCAAGCAATTCAAGACTTTCAAAAAAGTCACTTGATGCAGCAGGTTTTAACAGACTTCCAACTTGGGAAGATGCACTTTATAGATATATAAAAAATGAATTAAAAAAATAAGGATAAAATAATGAAAAAATTACCAAAAGTGCTAGTTATTATGTCAACTTATAATGGTGAAAAGTTCTTAAAAGAACAGATTGACAGCATTTTAGCACAAAAAGATATTGATGTTTATCTTCATATTTTTGATGATTTATCAAAAGATTCAACGGTGGAAATTGCAAAAGAATATGAAAAGAAAAACAAGAATGTTAAAGTTCATATTAATGAAAAAAATAAGAACTTTACATACAATTTTTTAGATGCTTTATTTTCGTTTAAAGATAATCAAGAATATGATTATTATGCATTTGCAGACCAAGATGATTTTTGGTTAGACACAAAACTTATTTCTGCAATAAACAAAATTAAAGAAGTTGGAAAGTGTACGCTTTATTCTGCGAATTTAAAAATTGTTGACCAAAACCTTGAATATGCTGGAAACAATATGATGGATACAAAATATGTTAATAAACATTATGACATAATTTGTAAAAATATTGTTACAGGTTGCACTGCAGTTTTTGATAATGATTTTAAAAATTTGGTAACTAAACATTATCCTGAAAATATATATCTTCATGATTATTGGCTTGCACTTATTGCAAATTACACTAAAGACGCTCATTTTGTTTATGATACTTGTCCTGATTATATTCTTTACCGCCAACATGGAACAAACTTAATCGGGGAAAATAAGAGTTATATAAAAAAGGCTTTTAAAAAGAAACAAAAAGAAAAAACAACCAAGCATTTAATTGAAGTTTTTGTTGATTTGTTTGGTGATGTGATAAAAAATGAAGACGCTTTAGTTTTTAAAAAATTATCAAATTTAAACAAATTCAAAAATAAGTTTGTATTATTTTTCAAAATAAAGAGCAATTATTCAAAAATTTTTAAAATAAAATTATTATTAAATAAATATTAAAAAAAGGAGAAAAATTATGAAAATTTTAATTACAGGTGGGGCAGGATTCATTGGAGGCAATTTCTGCCATTATATGCTTGAAAAACATCCAGAGGATGATTATGTTTGTTTAGACGCTTTAACCTATGCAGGAAATATGGAAACTCTTGCTGATATTATGGATAAGCCAAACTTCAAATTTGTTAAAGGTAACATTTGCGACAAGGAACTTGTTGAAAAACTTTTTGAAGAAGAAAAATTTGATGTTGTTATCAACTTTGCCGCTGAATCACATGTTGACCGTTCAATCGAAAATCCAAAGGTTTTCTTAGAGTCTAATATTATTGGTGTTCAAACACTTATGGATGCTTGCAGAAAATACGGCATTCAAAGATATCACCAAGTTTCAACAGATGAAGTTTATGGTGATCTTCCACTTGATAGACCTGACCTTCTTTTCCATGAAGACACACCAATTCACACATCAAGTCCATACAGTGCTTCAAAGGCTTCTGCTGACCTTTTGGTTCAAGCATATCATAGAACATTTAAACTTCCTGTAACAATTTCAAGATGTTCAAACAACTATGGTGCTTACCAATTCCCAGAAAAACTTATTCCACTTATTATTAAGAAAGCACAAAATGATGAGCCACTTCCTGTATATGGAAAAGGTGAAAATGTTAGAGATTGGCTTCATGTTTTAGACCATTGCTCAGCAATTGACCTTATTGTTAGAAATGGCAAAGTTGGTGAAGTTTATAACATTGGTGGTCACAATGAAAGAACAAACCTTGAAGTTGTTAAAACAATTTTGAAAGTTCTTGGAAAGCCAGAAAGTTTGATTACATATGTAACAGACAGACCAGGACACGATAGAAGATATGCTATTGATCCAACTAAAATGGAAACAGAACTTGGTTGGAAGCCAATTTATAACTTTGATACAGGTATTGTTGATACAATTAAATGGAATGTTGAAAACAAAGAATGGCTTGCAAATGTTGAATCAGGCGAATATCAAAACTGGCTTGAGAGACATTATGGAGAATAAAAATTTAGATTTTAGTGTTATTGTATGTTGTTATAATTCAGATATCGAAAAATTAAAAAAAACAATTATTTCAATAGCAAAACAAAAAGATGTTTCATTTGAAATTATTATTTCAGACGATGGTTCAAAAAACAATAATAGAGAAGAAATTGAAAAATGGGTTGAGTTAAATAAAATTCAAAACATTAAATATAATTTTTTAGAAAAAAATGTAGGAACATTAGAAAATATAATTTCCGCTAGTGAAATTGCCGATGGAAGATATTTAAAAACATTTTCGCCAGGAGATTATTTATATGATGAAAATGTTTTGAAAACCTATTTAGATATGTTTTTGAAAAAAGACTATGCTATTTTATTCTCTAAAGCAGTGTATTTTACTAGTGAAGGTAAAGTTATTTGTGGGTATAATCCAATTGCGTCTGGGACATGTAAAAAATTATTTCTTAAAAATAATTTTTTAAAATATGCAGATTCTTTTTTGGGTGCTACGATAGCGTTAAAAAAAGAAATAATAAAGTATTACAAACAATTAGTTGGTGTTGTTCGATTATTGGAAGATTATCCTGTAACATATTTATCTTTATTAAATAATGAAAAAATTGGGTTTATAAATAAAAATTTAGTTTGGTATGAATGTGATACAGGTGTATCAACAGCAAATAATGGAACAAGACTTGAAAATGAATATTATCAATTCTTTGAATATCTATTACAGATATATAAAGATAATAAAAAAATCAAGAAAAATGTGAAAGTTCTTAAGGTTTTAAGAAAAGAAAGTAAGTTCAAAAAATTAATAAAAGTTTCGTTACTGAGACCTTCGTTTGTGTTGTATTTCTTAGATTATCAATTTACAAGTTTATTTAGAAAAATTGCATTTAAGTTAAAAAAAATTGATGCAAATAAAATTAAGAATATTACTAATTTTAAATAATATAGGGGTGTTTTTATGGATGATATAGAGTTATCGATAATAATGATTTCTTATAATGAAGAGAATTATTTAAGATTTGCTATTGATAGTGTAGTTAATCAAAAATTCACTAAGTGGGAATTACTTATTGGTGATGATGGCTCAAGTGATAATAGTTTAGAAATAATTAAAGAATATTCCTTAAAATATCCGGATAAAATCAAATATTATGTTATGGATAGGAATGATGGTGTTAAAATTCCATCAATACGAGTTAGTAATAATATAAAAAGAGGGTTTAGTTTAGCAAGAGGTAAATATTTTTCAATTCTTGCTGGAGATGATTTTTTTAATGAAAAATTTCAAAAAGAAATTGACATATTAAATAAGAAAAAAAAATATTCAGCAGTTGTTTCTGATTTTAAATATGCGTTTGAAGACTCTTCAAAAGATTTTAATGTAAGAAATTGTAATAGTAGAAGATTGTTTTGGAGTGCTTGTTATGCACATATATCATGTTTTACATTTAGAAAAGAGTGTTTAGGAAATTTATTAGATAACTTTTGTGATGATACAGGAATGATATACAGTATTGCATGTACAGGAAAATGGAAATATACTCATTCGGTTGATTTTTCTTACAGGCAAAGAAGTGAAAGTATTATGACAACATCAAATAGTGTTCAACTAAACATGTTAGAGTTATTGTTGTTTGATGATATACTTAAAAAGAGAAAGTTTAAATTTAGTTCACTGTCAAGATTTAATAAACCTATTCGATATATATTTAAAAACAGAAAAAAAATTATTGAAAGTAAAGAGAAATATAATAATTATTTGGAACAAGATGATGGTAGAATTATTGATTATTTAATAAATTATGATAAATATAAATTTTTTAAAAAATTAAAATGTCGATTATTTATTATGTCTTCGATCTTTTTCAAGTATACTTTTTCAATTTTCAGAAGAAGTCAAAGTTTATTTTGTAGGAGAAAAAATGGAAATTAAAAGATATTCATTTCAGCAACATGGTGATGATAGAGGAATGCTTGTGGCTCTTGAAGAGTTAAAGGATATACCTTTTAGTGTAAGAAGAATTTATTATATTTACGATACTCTTGCTGGTGTTAGAAGAGGTTTTCATGCGCATAAAAACTTAAAGCAAATTTTAGTTTGTGTGAAAGGTTCTTGCAAATTGCATTTAGATAATGGATTCGAAACAGAAGAAGTGTTGTTAGATAAGCCTTATGAGGGAATTTATCTTGATAATAATATTTGGAGAGAAATGTATGATTTTTCAGAGGATGCTGTGCTTTTAGTTTTAGCGTCTGAGTATTATGATGAGGCTGACTACATTAGAGATTATCAAAAATTTTTGGAATTTGTTAACGCAGGAGGAAAGTAACAATGAAAGTTGAATTTTGTTCATTTAGACCAATGCATGATGAGATTAGAACCGATTTAGACAATGCTTATAAAAAAGTTATGGATAACAGTTATTTCATTCAAGGTAAAGAATGCGAGTTGTTTGAAAAAGAGTTTGCAGAGTATTGTGATGCTGAACATTGTGTTGGTGTTGCAACAGGATTAGATGCAATTTATTTAATTTTGAAAGCAATGAACATTGGTGAAGGTGATGAAGTTATTGTTCCATCAAACACATTTATTGCAACAGCACTTGCAGTTTCTTATGTTGGAGCAACACCTGTTTTTGTTGAACCAACAATTGAAACTTATAATATTGATGTTTCAAAAATTGAAGAAAAAATCACAAACAAAACAAAAGCAATCATTGCTGTTCATTTGCAAGGTAGATCTTGTGATATGGATTCAATTAATGCTATTGCGAAAAAGTATAATTTGAAAGTTATTGAAGATGCTGCGCAAGCACATGGCGCAAAGTTTAATGGAAAGAAAGTAGGTACACTCTCTGATGCGGCAGCATTTAGTTTTTATCCAGGAAAAAACCTTGGTGCACTTGGTGATGGTGGATGTGTTGTTACAAATAATAAAGAAATTGCTGACAAAGTTCGTGCACTTGGAAATTATGGTTCTGATTATAAGTATCACCATATTTATAAA
>JAFQBZ010000134.1 GCA_017399515.1 Clostridia bacterium
AAAAAAACAACAAAAAAGGAAGAAAAATAATTTTCTTCCTTTTTTGTTGTATAGATTTTATTGAAAAGAAGTTTGAATTGTTGTTGGGGTATAAGGTGTTCGTTTTTTGTTGTGGGTAGGATTGTCATGTGTTCTATATTGTGGTTTTGGGGATATGGTCAAATTGCACAAATTTATGAGAAAGGGTGGATGTTTGTGCAAGGTGTACATGCTGATAATATCAGCGATTAGGTGGGGTTTTGAAAAGGAATAAAAAAGACTGTACAAACCCAGTAAATTTGGGTGTCGTACAGTCAAAATGTGGCGGAGAGTTAGGGATTCGAACCCCAGATAGCTTTCACTATGCCAGTTTTCAAGACTGGTGTATTCAACCGCTCTACCAACTCTCCATATTTAGTTTTGTGTTAACTTTGGTTAACGAATATTAGTATATGTTAATTTCAATAAAAAATCAAGTGTTTTTAGAAAATTTTTTATATTTTTTGTTTATTGATTTTTTTATTTTGCAAGTATTTTTATTTAATGATTAAAATTATTTCTAAAAACTTTTATAAAGACGGTTATGGGGATTGGTGATTTTATATAATATGGTGTTGGGGTGGTTATTGTCTTTGATTTGTTAAATTTATGTATCCTAAAAAGAAGGCTTGAAGTTGAAGTGTATATTTAACAAGTTTTTTGTAAAAAAAGGAAGTCAAAAGACTTCCTTTTTTAATGAAGGTGGGCGTGGTTTAATTTACCCCACATCTCTTTTACCCATAAATGGGTGCAGAACTGCCACCAAATCTTCTACCTCTTCATCGTTAATATTATATATGATATTTTTCTTTGTAAAGATTATAGTGAAAATTGAGTTTAAGTTGATATAATTTTTCATTTTTGAGCAAAGGTTACAAAGTTGGTTTTTAATGAGTGTAAGCATTGCAAGTGGGGTGGGGTTTATGGTATAATAGATGTGCTGAAAATTTATCTTTAAAGGAGTGTTTTATGAAAAGTATTTACACTTATTACAAAGAAAGACTTATCGAAATTAGTGGTAGGAACAGAAGTTTATACCTTAAGAATTTTAACAGAAAGAATGGTTTTGACATTGGCAAGATCCTCTATGAAAATCAAGAGTTTGCTGGTGAGTTTTTGAGTAATTTATGGAATGGAATTTCAGAGCCTTTTAGAATTATTGGAAAGAACACAAAAGATTCAATTTTGAAGGCTGGTGATTTTGACAACAGATTTCCTGATAAAGAGTTTGAAAACGAAAAAGAAAAAGCAAGATATGACAGAAGAAAAAAAGAATCTGGCAAAAAACTTGTGGAATATGAATGTCAAAGTTTACGAATCTTAAAGCGTGAGATTGAAGAAATTGAAAAAGAAACCGGAAGATATGAACTTTATTTATGTTATCCTTTTGTGTTTGGGGCTTCTAAAAATTACACATTCAAAGCGCCACTTTTGATGTTTCCGGTGGTGATTGATGTTATTGATGACACAAATGTTGACATTTCACTAAAGCAAGGGGATTCAATTCAACTCAACAAAGCACTTCTTCTTGCGATTGCTGATGGGCACAGATTAAACCTTGAAGGGCTTGAAACTGAATTTGATTCACTTTCAAAGTTTAACGGAATTCAAGGCATTTTAGATTATCTTCGCAAATTTGGAATCAAGATTTCTTATCAATCAAGAAAGAATGTCTTTTATTTGGAAGATATGATGAACCAAATGCACATTCAAGTTTGGAAGTTAAAAATCTTTGCGTGCTTTCAAGATGCAGTTTGGCAAATTCGATTTATGCAGATTATTCAGCACTTGAAAAGAAGCATTTAACCAATGATTCAATCAATGAACTTTTGAACACAAAAATTATTAAACGCAAGCCAGAAAAACCAGGAAAATTGTTTTTGGTTAACAGTGTTGACTATGCACAGCAACAAGTGGTTAAAAAAGTTAACACAAGTGGAAATATGGTTATTTATGGACCTCCTGGAACAGGAAAGTCGCAGACCATTGTGAATGTGATTTCCGATGCGATTTCAAAAGGAAAAAAGGTTCTTGTGGTTTCGCAAAAGAAAGCAGCACTTGAAGTTATTTATAACCGTATGGGAACACTTAACGACAAGGCAATGTTTTTGACTGATGCTGAAAAAGAAAAGCGTTCATTTTATTCAAGATGTTTTTCTTCTCACGAAAAAATGCTTTCTCACGAAATTAATGAAAGACTTATTGATGAGTATGAAGAAGCAGAAAAGCAACTTGCTGTTGAAACTGATAACTTAAAAATGATTTCTAATTGTTTGACAGAAATCACTCCATTTGGAATTTCTGCTCAAGATATGTATTGCAATTCTTATAAGATTGGTAAAAATTCTGTTGAGTATGCGGTTTATAAAGAAATGCTTAAAGACAGCAAACTTATGGGGCTTAAATATCAAGAACTTGCGGTAGCAATTGAACTTTTGCAAGAAAAGAACAAGGCAGAAATTTATTATAATTTTGTTGAAGATAAAAAGAAAAATCCGTTTATTGACCATTTGCAAGAAACAATAAGTGTGCACACCGTTGCAGAAGCACAAAGTAAACTCGAAAAACTTTGCACTTCAAGAAAACCACTTTTTGACACTGCAAAGTATAAATTTTCAAGACAGGTTTTGACATATTATCATGAAATCAAAAAGAAGAAAGACATTTCGCCGCTCATCAAACTTATTGCAAGATTTGAATTTCCAAAAGACACTAAATTTTTGAAAGTGAGCAAGGTGATGTTTCCAATGTATCCTTTTGCTAAAATTAAAATTAGCAAAAAGGAAAGATATGTGAAAGAAGAAATTCAAAAGACGGTTAGTGCCATTGAAGAGTATGTTAAAGATTATGAATTCTTGAAAAATGTGCTTTCAGCCGAAGGTTATTTGATGGCGATTGATGGGCTTTTGAATGGAAATAACTCTGTTTTAAGATTGCTTTTATCTGCTGTTCAAAACTATATCAAACTTCGTGATGTGAACATCATTTTGAAGAATTTGGAAGATAATCAAAAAATTGTTTTGAATTTTGCTTATAGAAATTCGAACACATATACAAAATATAAACTTATTTTAGACAAAATTTTGCCAATAAGAATTTATCACGAAATTGTGAGTTTTGAAGCAGAAAAGAAAGATATGCTTTCAACAATTGTTAACTTTGAAAACATCAAAGCAAGAATTGTTGCACTTAAGGCGCAACTTAATTCAATCAGCAGAAAGGTTGCAGAGCAGTCTTTTGTTGAAGATTATTTAAAAATGCTTAAAGGCAGTGCTGAAGCAAAAGATTATGCTTATCAAATCAGCAAAAAGCAAAGTTTCTGGACCATTCGCAAAATGATGAATGTTTATGGAAAATATTTGTTTAAGTTGTTCCCATGCTGGCTTTTGTCACCGGAAAATGTTTCTACAATTTTGCCACTTCAAAGAAATATGTTTGATATTGTGCTTTTTGATGAGGCTTCACAGGTGTTTATTGAAAACACAATTCCAACAATTTATCGTGGAAGCAGAATTGTTGTTGCGGGTGATGCAAAACAACTTCGTCCAACAGCAACATTTATGAAGCGTTATATGGGTGCTAACATTGATGATAATCTTGATTATTCAACACAGGCGGCACTTGAAGTTGAAAGTTTGCTTGACCTTGCAGTTTCAAGATTTAACAGTGCTAACATTAATTATCACTATAGAAGCAAGCATGAAGAACTTATTGATTTTTCAAACAAGGCGTTTTATGAAAACAGGCTTCAAATTGCACCTAATGTGTCTAAAAATATTAAGCAAAAACCAATAGAAAGAATTTTGGTTAATGGAATTTGGAGCGACAGAAAAAATCTTGTTGAAGCAAAGAAGGTTGTTGAACTTACAAAACAAATTTTGAAGACAAGAAAAAATAGGGAAACCATTGGAATTATCACATTCAATGCAGAGCAAGAAATGCTTATTGAAGACTTGATTGACAAAGAATGTGGAAGCAATGATGAATTTAGAAAATTGTTCATTGAAGAAAGCAACCGCATTGAAAATGGTGAAGATGTGAGCATTTTTGTTAAGAACCTTGAAAATGTGCAAGGTGATGAAAGAGATATCATTATCTTCTCAATTGGTTACGCTGCAAATGATTACGGAAAAGTTAATGCAACATTTGGTTCGCTTTCAAATGAGGGTGGGGAAAACCGTTTGAATGTTGCAATCACAAGAGCAAAAAAGAAGATTTATGTGGTGACCAGCATTGAACCTGAAAAACTTAAAGTTGAGGGTTCAAAATTTGCAGGACCAAAACTTCTTCGCAGTTATTTAACTTATGTTCGTGCGGTGTCTGAAGGCAACACTGATGAAGTGAAAACAATTTTAAATTCGTTTGGTGAAACAAACACTGTTACCAAAAAGTCGCTTATGACAAGCATTGAAGAGCAAATTGCAAAGAAACTTGAAAAACTTGGCTATAAAACTGAACTTAATCTTGGAAACTCTAACAGCAAGATTTCAATTGCGGTTTATGACAAGAAAAAAGACAGATATTTGCTTGGCATTGAAACAGACCAATCAGTGCTTGCAAGTTCGGCTTCACCAATTGAAAGAGATGTTTATCGCAGTGAATTTTTAAAGTCAAGAGGCTGGAAGATTTGCCGTGTTTGGAGTCGTGATTATTGGCATAACCCATCACAAGTTATCAGCACACTTGTTCGTGAAATTGAAAAACAAAAGAAAGCACTTTACGCGGAAAGTGCAAAAACTGTTAAGAAGAAATCAAAAGACGCATAGAAATATGCGTCTTTTTTATTTATTTTTATTTTTTTATGATTTATTTATGAATTTTTAGTGTATTTTTTTATCAAACTAATTATTAATGAAAAATGCGAAATTAATTTTAATTTATTTGGCGAATTTATTTTAATTGTTTGACTACATTATTTTAATAATGTAAACTTAAAATAGGTTATGATTATGAAAAAATTAAAGTTAAAAAATAAAATAATATCGCTTACTGGTGCTTTTGTTATGCTTTTTGCTGTTTTGGCATCTGTTTTTTCTTTTGCAGGCACAAATAATAATATTAATAATGACGCAGAAAGTTCAACTTATGCGGCTTATAAAGAAGAAGATTTTTCTGCCGATGCAGATGATTTGATTGCTGACATAAACAGCAAAAACACAAATGTTTATGCCACAAAATATTCACTTAAAGATGATTATCCAATTCTTGCTGAAAACCAAACATCATCGAATCTTTGTTGGGCATATTCAGGTTTCAAGGTTTTGGAAACCACTTTAATGCTTAAAACAGGCGAATATTATAACTTTTCAGAAATGGCTGTGGCTTATTTTGCTTATTTAAACAAAGCAAGTGCAACCATTGATTCTTTCGGTTCATTTAAGAAACTTGATGAAACCATTAAAACAATGGGTGTTGTGAATGAATCAGATTTTTCAAACGACAATTACAAAAAAATTAATGAAACAAACCATTCACAATTTTCATATGTTTCAAAATTTGCTGATAAAAACTTGCCACAAGCAGTTACACCTATTTATTTGTCAAGAAACACAAACTTTAAAACATCAAACAACCAAGAAAACATCATTAAATATTACATCAAAAACATTGGTGCACTTAACATTGCACTTCCAAAGGGAAGTATGTTTAGATTAGACCAATATACAAGTGAGTGGACTTTTGAGTATAATGTTACATCTCAAAACGAAGGTAGAAACCTTAGTGAAAACCATGCTGTTTGCTTGATTGGTTGGAACGAGAGTGGTTTTATTGGTCTTAACAGTTGGGGCGTTAATGTTGAAGAATCTTATGAAGAAGTTATTATTCCTTATTCAGTAATGAATAAATATTACAACGGACAAATTTTGTTTGAAGGTTCGCAAAACATTGATTGGCTTTGTGGTTATAACTATGAAGGCGAAGAAAATGTTGAGTTAACATCAACATCTGCCGATGAATTTTCAATTGAAATTTTAAAGAAGTCTAACAACTACTTAAAAAATGTGTTCTTAACAACAGAACAAATCACAATGGCATTTAAAGTTCACAATGTTACAAACTTTGAAACTGTTTATTTAAACATTTATAAATCTGGTGAAGATGTTACATCTTATTTCACAGTTTCTTATGATGACGCAAACTCAGTGGTGAATGTTTCATTCACTCCTAAAAATTCAAACTTTACTTCACAAGCGGAATATTCTTCGCAAACAACATTCTTTGCTGGTGGAAGTTATGCTCTTCATTTCTATGAAGATGTTAATTTGATTGCTTCAAAAAGTATTACAATTTATACCGGTGCAGAAATTTCTTATATTGAATTTAAAAATTCAACATCTGGTTCAAGTGACCCGGTTTATTATTCAGCAATGAACACCATTGCTTATGAAGACCAAACTGAAACACAATACATTAATTATGAAAATTCATACACAATTAATATGTATTTAACCGACCTTGGCAGACTTTCAAAAATGACAGGTGAACTTCCTGTTGACCAACTTGTTAGAATTACAGGTTTCTCTGTTTATGATGAAAGCACAGGAAACTTTGTTGCTGAAACTAACGATAATTATTTAACCTGTGAAGGAAACCTTTCTTCAACCGGAAACTGTTACACCTTCCGTCTTCGTTATTTAACTGAAGAATATGTTGGCAAACTTGTGAAATTTAGAGTTTTCATTCGTTCGCCATATTATCCTGATGTGTGTTACAAAAAATTAGAATTAATGTTCTATGTGAGTGGAACAAAAGATGTTACCGCTTCAAACAATGCATATAAAATTAATTATGTGTTGAACGGCAACAACAACCACCCACACAATGTTGAAATTTATCCACAATACACAAAAGATTCAATGACAGACTTTATTTTAAGAGAACCTGAAAAAATAGGGTATGTTTTTGAAGGTTGGTATACAGATGCTGCATTCACCAACAAAATCACCAAACTTGATGCAAACATCAGTGGTGACATTACACTTTATGCTAAGTGGACATACAGCGACACGGTTTATTATTCAACAAAGTTAGAAGTTGATGAGATTTATAATTATGACAAAACCGAAAAAGATTTAACAGGTGAAAACCTTGAAACATCTGCAAGTCTTATTTATGGCGAAGCAATTAAACTTAAGGCAACTTTTTCAATTAAAGATGAACTTAAAGCCGAAACATTCACATTTAAGTATTACTTCTATATTAGCGGCGAACTTGTGAAAGAGATTAGTTTGATTGGCACAGCCGATATGGGCTCAGTGCTTTCAACTTATTACGCTGAGATTGGCGGTGCAAATGATAGTAATTTAGCGTTCCCAAACCTTACTGTTGGAACATATCAAATTGAACTTGTTGCAACCGCTGTTATTAGACACAAGTTCAGTGTTAATCAATCACAAAGTTACACAGTTGTGGTTGCTCCAAAAGAAGTGAGTGTGGTTTATGATGCAAATGCTTCAATTTTCACTTATGATGCAGAAGAGCATATGCCATCAGCGTCATTTACAGGTTTTTACGCAGAAGATGCAAGTGATTTTGCAGCACTTTCATTTGTGGGCACTGCAAAAATTAGTGCTGGTGAATATGCTTACATGGTTCAAGATATCACAAATTCTAACTATGTAATTAATGCAGAAGATAAGGCTCATGAATATTGGCTTTATATCAACAAA
>JAFQBZ010000135.1 GCA_017399515.1 Clostridia bacterium
GTTTGGGGATTGATTTTGAAGATGCAAAAGTAGCACTTGAAAACTTTTCAGGGGTTGAGAGAAGGTGTGAGTTTATAAAAAATATAAATGGTGCCAGCATATATCATGATTATGCTCATCACCCTGAACAGATTGAAAAGATGATAAAGGTGGGGAGAGAACTTGTTTTAAAAACAGGTGGAAAGGTTATTGTTGTTTTTGAACCCCATACTTATTCAAGAACAAAGTTTTTAATTGATGAATTTTCGAAATGTTTTGTTGGTGCTGACACAGTAATTTTTGCTCCTGTTTATTCTGCAAGAGAAAAACAAGAAGAAGGATTTGATTCTTTAAAACTGACAAATACCGTTCGTGATTTGAAAATAAATGCTATTTATCTTGAAACTTTTGAAGAGATAAAATTCAAGATTTTAGAAATTGCAAAAGAAGGTGATGTGGTTTTTATCTTAGGTGCAGGAACGATTGAAAAACTTGCTAAAATGTTTTAATTTTGTGGGTGTTATGCGAAACATAACACCTTATTTTATTTGAGTTTAGATTAAATTTTTGAGTTTTTTCAAAAAGTTGCTAATCTTTATAAAATGTGGTATAATAGAATTAGGTGCTAGGAGATTTTTATTATGGATTATGAAAATGTTACCGAAGAAACTTATAGAGATGAAGGGCTTTCAAACAAGATTGAAGGTGTGCTTGATTATGATGTGATTGACAACACTTCGCCAGATAATCATATGATTGGCAAAATGCATAAAAAGTTTGTTAGAATGAATAGCAAATATTTTAAGCGTTTTTTTGAACTTCGAAATAATGGCAATGTTTCATTTTCGACATATTTCACTGAAGAAGATAACAGAATGAAATATGTGCCTGAATATGTTTCAACATTAATTAAACAAACATCGCTTTCAAGAGATTGTGTTTTTGAAACCTATGTTCCTGAAGTGCTTAATGCGTTTAACACAAACACGGTGTTTAACTCTGTTTGTCAAGATGAAAAAGGGTATTCTTATGTTGCCTCAATTGATTTTATTAAACCTGATGAAAGGTTGGTTTTATTTTCAGAAACAGGCAGAAACATCGGTGACTTTGGTGGTGATATAAACTTGCAAAAATCTGCAAGATATGTTGCTGAAACCATTGAAGAAGTTTATGCTCAAAATAACATCATTCCTAATGATGCAGATGTAAAAAAACAAATGGAAGATTTTGTGAAATCATATCTTGTTAGGGTTTGTTTGCTTCGTGATTATGATTTTACTTCTAGAAATAATGGTTTTTTGGTGAATGAGAAAGAAAAAACCATAAGACTTGCACCTAATTTTGACTTTGAGTTATCGTTTAGACTTAAAGATTACAAAAGTTTGAAAGAAGACCTTTTGTTTGTTGCAAATAATTTTCCAGAAGTTTATGATGAATTTATGAAGAATCTTGCAGAGTTCACAAAGAAGAAAGATGGCGTTGAGAGTTATAAATTGCTTTATGATGTCGTTGGTGGCACTGATAAATATCGAGAAGATGTTTTTGGTGTGATTGCTGAACAATCAAAACAAATTTTTGAAATTCAAGAGAATATTAAAGGTGTTCATTTTGAATAGATACCTATATAAACGCCGATAAATATTGACATTTATTAATTTTAGAGTTATTATATGCTCATATATATGGAGGAAAAATTTATGTTAAAAAATTTTAATTCAACTTCATATCATTTCAGCCACATAGTTTAACTATATGTGGTGATTTTATAATGTTTAATTTTGCTGTCATATAGTTTTTTAATTATATGGCAGTTTTTTATTTGATTTAAAAGAGTAATTCTGCCAGCAAAAGGCAAGGATTACTCTTTTTTTATTGGAGGTTATTATGGAATTTATTTATAGAAAAACTCATGCCCATCAGGGCAGGTTAAAAGAGATTTATTATCAAAAGATTTATAAAAATAATTTAATTTTAAGGAGATTAGAAAAATGGAAAAAAATTATAAAATTTATAAGGGCAAGGCTGTGAAGATTATGACTTGCTCAAATTGCAATATGAAATGCAAACAATGTTATATTCCTTATGGTGGGAATTTTGAAAGCAAACAATTGTTTGATGTGGTTAAAAACTTAAAGAAAGATTATGATGTGTTTTTGAATGGAACAGAGCCGCTATTAAATAACTTTTTAGATAGTTTTAAAGTGGCTGGTGAAAAAATTATTTTAACCAATGGTTTGGTGTTTAAAGATAATTTAGAACTTGTTGATAAAATTAAAGAAGCAGGCATTGAAAGGGTTTGTATGTCTTATCAATTTGAGATTCAAAAAGATATTGAGTCAGTGGGATTGTCGTTTTTAGATGAGTTGTTTCCAAAGATTAGGGAAAGGGGCATTGATGTTGAACTTATGTGTACAATAACTTCAAAAAATTATGACAAGATTGATTTGATTTGCAAAAAGGCAAAACAACTTAAAGCAAACTATGTTTATTTGATTGAGTTTATGTATCAAGGAAATGCAATTTCAAAACTTGATAAAACATTAATGCTTACAGACGAACAAAGAAGTGAATTTTTCAAAAACTTGAATGAAGTTCGAAAGAATTATAAAAAAGAAGAACTTTTTGTTTATAGAAGTGGAAATTTTGGCAAAGATTTATATGCCGACAAAGAAGTGGTTTGTGGGGCAGGCAGAGAGATTGTTACAATGACTCCTGATTATAAAATTTATCCTTGTAACTTCTTGATTGGTGAAGAATTTTGTTTGGGTTATTATGATGGCAATAAAATTTACATTGATGAAAACAAACAAAAAGAGATTTGTGGCGATTTTCAAGGTTGTTTGTGGACAAAGTTTAAAAATAAAAGTTAAAATGGCATATAAAATATTGACAAATTTTTGTTATGGTTTATAATAAATTTATATTGAATATAAATGCGTTTGAGATTAGACACGCTGGTTAAGTAATATCTTTTAGAGAGTTTGCGGTTGGTGAGAGCAAATAAGTAAAGTTAACTTCAGTATCACTAGTCGAGCAGAAGCGATGAATTATAGTAGTTGCTTACGGGGACTGACCGTTAAAAAGGTGGTGTGTGTTGGCACATTCTAAAATATAAGTGGTGACTTTAGGCTCTATTAGCAAAGTTCTTATATTTTGCTGATGGAGTCTTTTTTTTAGCCAATGTCAAAAATTCAGCACTCTGCATCGTTTCTAAAAAATTTTCTACACACTCATTTAGGTTGACTAAAATCGCGCGTATAAAATTTCTTGAGCCTTGCATAGCACTAAATTTGTTTACATTGGGGAAAGATGATAAAGTTAAAGTTAGTCTTTTATATTCAAGAGTAAATATTCAAGGAGAATGAAAATGTATAAAAAAGTTGATACGAAACTTGATTTTTCGGGCAGAGAACCTGAAGTTGTTAAATTTTGGAAAGACAACGACTTAATCAAAAAAATGATTGAAAAGAACAAGGGTGGCAAGTCTTACACTTTCTATGAAGGTCCACCAACAGCAAATGGAAAGCCTCATATTGGCCATGTTCTCACCAGAACAATTAAAGATGTATTTTTGCGTTATCAAACAATGAAAGGTAAAAATATTTTGAGAAAGGCTGGTTGGGATACCCATGGTCTTCCGGTTGAACTTGAAGTTGAAAAAATTATTGGTTCAACAGGAAAGCAAGATATTGAAAAATATGGTATTGAGCCATTTATCAAGCATTGCCGCGAAAGTGTTTGGAAATATAAAGATATGTGGGAACAATTCTCTGATCGTATGGGTTACACAGTTGATACCACTGACGCTTATGTTACATACACAAATGATTATATTGAGTCAGAGTGGTGGAGTCTTGCTGAAATGCACAAAAAGGGTTTGGTTTATAAAGGTTACAGAATTGTGCCTTATTGCCCAAGATGTGCAACATCACTTTCTTCTCACGAAGTTGCTCAAGGTTATCAAGATGTTAAAGACAGAACTGTGTTTGTTAAGTTCAAAGCACTTGATGAAAAAAACACATATTACCTCGCTTGGACAACAACACCTTGGACACTTCCATCAAATGTTGCTCTTTGTATGAACGCTAACGAAGATTACACAAAAATCAAAGTTGGCGAAGAATATTACATTATGGCTGATGCTCTTATTGAAACACTTTTCAAGACTGAAGAATATGAAAAGGTTGAAACAAAGAAGGGTAGCGCTTATGAAAAGAGATTCTATGAACCACTTTTCGATTTTGTTAAAGATAAGCACGAAGGCAAAGCATGGTATATCACAAACAATGACTATGTAACACTTACAGATGGTACAGGTATTGTTCACATTGCTCCTGCTTTTGGTGAAGATGACAGCAAAGTTGGAAAAGAATATGACCTTCCATTTGTTCAACTTGTTAAAGATGACGGAACACTTCCTGAAGAAACAGGTGAGTTTGCTGGAAAGTTTGTTAAAGATGCTGATGGTTTGATTATCAAAAATCTTAAAGAAACAGGCAAACTTTTGAAAGAAATGCCTCATGTTCACTCTTATCCATTCTGTTGGAGATGCAAAACTCCACTTATCTATTACGCAAGAAGCAGTTGGTTTGTTAAAACAACAGCCCTTAAAGATGAACTTATCAAAAACAATGCTGGCGTTGATTGGCGTCCTGCATCAATTGGTGAGGGAAGAATGGGTGGTTTCTTAAAATCACTTATCGATTGGGATATTGCTCGTAACAGATATTGGGGAACTCCACTTCCATTCTGGGTTTGTGAAGATGGTCACATTCATGTTGTTGGAAGCGCAAGTGAACTTAAAAAACTTGGTGGACTTGATGCAAATGCTGAACTTGATTTGCACAAGCCTCATGTTGACAACATTACATTTGCTTGCCCTGAATGTGGAAAGAAAATGACAAGAACTCCTGAAGTGCTTGACTGTTGGTATGATAGTGGAAGTATGCCATTTGCTCAACTTCACTATCCATTTGAAAATAAAGAATTATTTGAAAAAACATTCCCAGCAGAGTTTATTAGTGAAGGTATGGACCAAACTCGTGGTTGGTTCTATTCGCTTCTTGCTGTTAATACTTTGGTGTTTGGAAAGGCTCCATTTAAGAGATGCCTTCCACTTGGGCTTGTTAATGACAAGAACGGAAAGAAGATGAGTAAGAGTCTTGGAAATGTTGTTACTCCTTGGGAAGTGTTTGACACTGCTGGTTCAGACGCTGCTAGATGGTATTTCTATATCTCTAATGCTCCTTGGATTTCAACCAACTTTAACAAAGAAACTCTTGAAGACTTTGAAAGAAAGTTTATGGGTACTCTTTGGAACACTTATGCGTTCTATGTGCTTTATGCTGAAATTGATAAATTTGATGGAAGCAAACACAACATTAAAGACTGCAAACTTTCAATGATGGATAAGTGGATTGTTTCAGAGTTTAATAAACTTGCAAAACAAGTTGACGCTTATCTTGGTGATTATGTTACAACCGAACCTGCAAGACTTATTAATACATTTGTTGATAGTCTTTCTAACTGGTATGTAAGAAGAAGTCGTGAAAGATTCTGGGTTCATGAAGAAACAGAAGATAAAACTGCTGCATTTGCAACACTTTATTATTGTTTAGTTGGTCTTTCAAAACTTGCTGCACCATTTGTGCCAGCAATCACAGAACAAATCTATCAAAACATTGTGAGAAGTGTTGATAAAAATGCTCCAATTTCAGTTCATCTTTGTGATTATCCTGTTGCTGATGAAACTTTGATTGACGAAACTCTTAATGAAGGTATGGAAACTGTTCTTGCAATTTCTAACCTTGGACACAGTGCAAGAAATCAATCTGGAATTAAAAACAGACAACCACTTTCAAAGATTATTGTTGCAACTGCTGAAAAAATGGAACTCTCTAAAGAACTTGTTGACCTTATTGCTGATGAACTTAACATTCAAACCGTTGAGTTTAGACATGATGCAAAAGAGTATTTAAACTATGAACTTAAGCCACAACTTAAAGTTCTTGGACCAAAATATGGTTCTAAACTTGGTGCTATTAGAAATTATCTTGCTTCATGTGATGCGGTTTCGGTTGTTGATACAGTTAACGCTGGAAAAACTGTTAAGTTTGATGCTGATGGAACAGAAATTGAACTTTCAAAAGAAGACCTTTTGATTTCTCCAATTTCAAAAGAAGGCTTCACTTCTGAAAGCGATGGAACATTCACAGTTGTGCTTTCAACTGAAATCACTCCTGAACTTGCTGAAATTGGTCTCGTTCGTGAATTTGTTTCAAAAGTTCAACAAACCAGAAAAGATTCTGGTTTTGAAGTTATTGACCACATTGAAATTTCTTATGTGGCTGATGCAGAAACTGCCGCAACATTTGAAAAATATGCAAAAGATATTATGGCTGACACACTTGCAGATAAAATGCAAGCAGTTGAAGTTAAAAATATGGCAGAAGTTGATGTTAACGGAAAAACTGTTAAACTTGCGCTTAAAAAAGTTTAATAAATAAAAATAAAAGTCACTTTTTGGTGGCTTTTATTTTTTGTTTAAAAATGATTTATGATATAATGGCTTTATTGGAGGTCGTTATGATTTTTATATCACGAAATGATTTAGATAAACTTATTGACTTTGATGAGGTTCTTGAAAAAACAAAAAAGGCATATATGCTTTTTTCGAAAGGAAAAACCGTTACGCCTCCGTTTACTGTGTTTACCATTCCTGAAAGCAAGGGAAGTGTTCACTTTAAATGTGGGTATGTTCAGGGTGATTCTTATTTTGCAATGAAATATTCAGGTGCATTTTATGGAAATGAAAAACTTGGGCTTTCAAACTTTTTAGGTTTGTTTGTCGTTTTTAATGCAAAAACTGGTGAAGTTGAAGCAGTTATTGATGATAAAGGTTATTTGACAGATTATCGCACTGCGGTTGCTGGAGCAATTGCAACATCTTCAATGGCTAATAAAAACAGCAAAACCGTCGCAATGATTGGAACAGGTGTTCAAGCAAGAATGCAACTTTTTGCACTTATGAATGTTATGGAAATTGACACACTTAAAGTTTGGGGTAGAAGTAACAAAAATGTAAAACAATATGTCAAAGAAGTTAAGGAAAAATATCCTGATTTAAAAATTATTGAGTGCAAAACTGCAAAAGATGCTGTTAGTGACGCTGATATTGTTTACACTGTGACTTATAGCAAGGAGCCAATAATTAAAGCGGAATGGCTTAAAAAGGGTGCGCATATAACAGCGATTGGTGCTTGTGAACCACATATGCAAGAGTTAGATGAAAAAATCTTTTTGCTTGCAAACACTATTTGTGTTGATAGCAAGTTGGCTTGTTTTGATAATGGTGAACTTCACCACGCTGTAAACAAAAATTGTGTTAAATTGAACGATGTTTTAGAACTTGGTGAGTTTTTGGCAAAACCAAAGCCAAGAAAAGAAACAGATATAACTGTTTGTGATTTGGTTGGTGTTGGTTTTCAAGACGCAACAATTGCAAATGCGGTTATGAAGAAATATAAAAAGTTAAAAAAATAAACTTAATCGATTGTTTCTGGGGCACAGAAGATGTAAGCGTCTTCTGAAAATGTTTCAAGAGTTTCAAAAAGGGTATCTTTTTGTGGATAACTAGAAAGTTTCATAATGTAATCTCCTTTGTTATTATTAGTTTGATTTTGATTTAAAAAATTTATTCTTTGTTTAATAAAAAAATAAAAATACTTGACAAGGTGGCTTTTATATTATATAATTTCAATGCTTATGTAATTTGAAGGAGAGTATTAAAATGAAAGAAACTATTCACCCAAACTATCACAAAGTTAAAGTTACTTGTGCTTGTGGAAATACTTTTGAAACTGGTTCAACAAAAGAAGGCGAAGTTATTAAGGTTGACATTTGCAATAAATGCCACCCATTCTTCACAGGAACTCAAAAAATTGTTGACGCTGGCGGTAGAGTTGAAAGATTCAACAAAAGATACGGCATTAAGAAATAGCAGTGATTGTTTTGTGCAGGGGATTCTCTGCACTTTTTTGTGTGCATAAATCGACTAGATTTTTGTGCACATTTTTTTTGGTAAAAGATATGAAATATATAGAACTTAGAAAAAAAATCGAACAAATGTTTGAAGCCGAAAAAATTGATGACTTTGCTGATATTGATTGGATTATGGTTGAGATTTTAAAAGTGCAAAGAAGTATGCTTCCATTTTATGGTGAAATTTCAAGTGAAAATGAAAAACTTATTATGGAAGCCATTTCCAAACGATTAAAGCATATTCCAATAGCATATATTTTTGGAAAGACTAATTTTTATGGCTATGATTTTAAAGTTAATGCAAATGTGCTTATTCCAAGGCTTGACACGGAAGTTTTGGTTGAAAAATTGATTGCAGACATAAATTCAAGAAGAAAAAAGGTTTCAGTTCTTGATATTGGAACAAGCAGTGGTGCAATTATTATCACAATCAAAAAAGAAACAAATGCAGAGTGTTATGCTGTTGATGTTTCAAAAAAGGCACTTGAAGTTGCAAAAGAGAATGCAAAAGAGAACAACGCTGAAATTAAATTTATTGAGTCTAATTTGTTTGAAAATATTAAAGATTTAAAAGTTGATTTTATTGTTTCAAACCCACCTTACATCGAAACTGAAACCGTTAAAGGTTTAGAACCTGAAGTTGTTTCAAATGAACCAATTTTGGCGCTTGATGGTGGTGAAGATGGTTTAGATTTTTACCGAATTATTGTTGAAAATGCTAAAAATCATTTAAACGCTCAGGGAATGCTTTATTTTGAAATTGGCTATAATCAAGGCGAATCTGTTTCAAATCTTATGAAAGAAGATTTTGAAGATATTGAAGTGATTAAAGATTATGGTGGCAATGACAGAGTTGTTAAAGGAAAATTAAAAGGATAATTAATTTATGATTGAAAAATTAAAGAAAATTAAAGAAAAGTTTGAAGAACTCACAAAAGAACTTATTGACCCTAATGTGCTTGCTGATATGTCTGTTTGGCAAAAAAAGTCAAAAGAACAAGCAGATTTAGTTCCTATCGTTGAGAAGTATGATGAGTATGTTAAAGTTCAAAACGATATGAATGACGCTGAAGAAATGATGAAAACAGAAACTGATGCTGATATGCTTGCAATGCTTAACGATGAGTATTATTTAGGAAAAGAAAAACTTAAAGAAATTGAAGAAGAACTCAAAATTTTGCTTCTACCTAAAGACGAAAACGATGAAGGCAATGTTATTGTTGAAATTCGTGCAGGTGTTGGTGGAGATGAAGCAGGCATTTTTGCTGGCGACCTTTTTAGAATGTACACAATGTTTGCTGACAGAAATCGTTTTAAAGTTGAAGTTTTAGACGAAGAAAGTGCTGAAGGCGGCATTATTAAACAAGTTAACTTTATGGTTACAGGAAAGGGTGCTTACGCTAAATTTAAGTATGAAAGTGGTGTTCACAGAGTTCAAAGAGTTCCTGTGACTGAAAGTTCAGGCAGAATTCACACTTCTGCTGCAACAGTTGCCGTGCTTCCTGAAGCAAAAGATGTTAAAATTGAAATCAATGAAAAAGATTTGCAAATTGACTATTACAGAGCAGGTGGTGCTGGTGGACAACATGTTAACAAAACAGAATCTGCTATTCGTATCACACACCTTCCAACAGGTATTATTGTTGCTTGTCAAGATGAAAGAAGCCAAGGTAAAAATAAAGAAAAGGCAATGAACTGGCTTAAGTCAAAACTTTATGATTTCTATCAATCACAAGAAGATTCAGAATATGCTGAAAAGAGAAAATCACAAGTTGGAACAGGTGACAGAAGTGAAAAGATTAGAACTTACAACTACCCACAAAGCAGAGTTACTGACCACAGAATCAATATGACAATTTATTCACTTGAAAACTTTATGAATGGTGATATTGGTGAAATGGTGAAGGCTTTAACAGTTGCTGACCAACAAGCAAAACTTGCTCAAATTGAAGATAAATAATTTTAAAATTAAGGTGTTATGTTTATCATAACACCTTTTATTTTCGGCATTTATGTTTGGTTGTTGGTTAATTTTTTGGTTGCTATTTACAACAAATATATTTTATGTTATTCTAATATTGTTAGGTAAATTTATTGAAAAAATCAAAATGGTAATGTGAAAAGCAATGGATGAAATTTTAGGAAGATTAGAAAAGTTAAAGAAAAATGGTTCGAAAATGAAGTATGATGAAATGCTTTTAGACTTGATTCCGTACTTGAAATATTTTCAGTATGTTCAAGGTGGTGAAGGCAAGGCATATTTTATTGGAAAAGATTATGTTGTGAAAGAATATTCAAAATCTTTTGATATGGATTTATTTGATAAATATTTTGAAACCTATTGCAGAGAAATTCAGGGCTTTTCAAAAAAAGAGTTGGTTGTTCCTAAAATTTATTCGTGGAATAGCATTCCACAAGTCGTTGTTAAAAGAAGCACTCCAAGAATTCAATATAATTATTACATTATGGAAGAAAGAATTAAAGGCAGACCGATTTTCTCAGGGCTTATGGAAGATGTATTTCATTTGTGTGCCGACATCTGTCAGGAAAAACAATTTAATAATGTTGTTTTTAACCCTTATATGGACGGAAAGTTATACAATGAAATTGTGAAACGATATATTGATGATTATATTCTTATGAATCGTTCGATTGAAAGTTTATCTGAAAGTGATATTGAAAAGTTTGTAATGTCTGTCTATCAAATGTTTGAAGAAGGGGAAAATAGTTCACCGGATATGTAACCTTCAAATGTCATTTTGTCGCCAAACTCAGGATTATTTATGATAGACAATCATTTAATTTCAAAGAAAGATGATGTTTATTACAATTCAACCACTCCAGAAGAGTTTACTTTGACAGGGCTTTTATTTTTGTTTCTTTATAACGAGCAAGTGGCTGATATTAAACATCATCCATACTTCATTACTGAAGGTGCAAATTTTGATTTAGAAGAAAGAGTTGCAAGAAATGGAAAGGCTTGTGAAAGTGCAATAAAAAAGATTATGAAGGTAACAAAAAAATGTATTTCAAGCCCTGTGGTTTTTAAGAAAAATATTCTTTTAAGGCTTCATGCTATGCTTAAAAATATTCTAGGTAAAGATAAAGCAAATGAAATTGTTGATATTATGCAAAAATAAGGTATTATGAAAAACATAATACCTTATTTTTATTGGCTTTAGAGTTGTCTTTAAAATTTTAAAGCCTACTATTTACAATTAAATTAAATTATGGTATAATAA
>JAFQBZ010000012.1 GCA_017399515.1 Clostridia bacterium
ACTGCAGGGCTTCATTTCACTGAAGAATTAATGCATAAAATTCGTGATAAGGGCGTTCAAATTGAAGAAGTAACTCTTCAAGTTGGGCTTGGCACATTTAGACCAGTAAGCGAAGAGAATGCTCTTGAACACAAGATGCACAGTGAAGAAATTGTAGTTTCTGCAGAAGTTGCAGAGCGTTTAAACAAGGCAAAAGCCGAAGGCAAACGCATTATTGCTGTTGGAACAACAACAGTTAGAACACTTGAGTCTGCAGCAGATAAAGTTGGTCACATTGAACCTTGCGAAAAAGAAACAAATATCTTTATTTATCCAGGTGTTAAACTTAAATTTGTTGATGGGCTTATCACAAACTTCCATTTGCCAGAAAGCACACTTGTTATGCTTGTTTCTGCATTTATTGGAAGAGAAAAAACACTTGAACTTTACAGGGAAGCAGTTAAAGAAAAGTATCGTTTCTTCAGTTTTGGAGATTGTTGCTTCTTCTTTTAGAAAATTTTAAAGGGAAATTATGGAAAACAAAAACTTTTCATTTGAAACAAAATTAAAATCATCAAACACATACGGCAGAATTGGTGTGCTTCACACTCCACATGGAGACATTGAAACACCTGTTTTTATGCCGGTTGGAACAAGAGCGACTGTTAAAGCGGTTGAGCCAAGAGAACTTGAAGAAGTTAATGCTCAAATCATACTCGCAAACACTTATCACTGTTATCTTCGTCCATCACCTGAACTTGTGGCAAAGGCAGGTGGACTTCATAAATTTATGAATTGGAAAAGACCAATCTTAACAGATTCTGGTGGTTTCCAAGTTTTTTCACTTTCAGATATGAATAAAATCACTGAAGATGGTGTTGAGTTTAAGTCGCATTTAGATGGCTCAAAACACTTTTTCACACCTGAAAAATCTATTGATATTCAAAATAAACTTGGTGCTGACATCATTATGGCATTTGATGAATGTTCAAATTATGGTGTTGACAAAAAGTATGCAAAGGCTGCACTTGACAGAACTGAACGCTGGCTAGACAGATGTATTGCATATCACAAAAATGATAAGCAACTTTTGTTTCCAATTGTTCAAGGTAACTTTTATGCAGATTTAAGACTTAAAGCACTTGAAAATGTTAAAAAGAAAGCAACCGTTGGTTTTTCAATCGGTGGTCTTTCAGTTGGTGAGCCAAAAGATAAAATGTATGAAATGCTTGATGTGCTTGCTCCTGAATATCCTGAAGATAAAGTTCGTTATTTAATGGGTGTTGGAAGTCCTGATTGCTTGATTGAAGGTGTTATTCGTGGAATTGATATGTTTGATTGCGTTCTTCCAACAAGAAATGCTCGCCACGGTTCATTCTTTACACCTGACGGCAAAGCAAATATTAAAAACGAAAAATTCAAAGATGATGCATCACCTCTTGTAGAAGGTTGCGATTGTTATGCCTGCCGTAATCACTCAAGAGCATATATCAGACACCTCTGGAAATGCCAAGAAGCAACAGCTGCAACTCTACTATCTATTCACAACATCCAATATCTTCTAAACTTTGCAAAACAATGCCGTCAAGCAATTTTGGAAGACAGATTTGGCGATTTCTATAACGAAAAT
>JAFQBZ010000136.1 GCA_017399515.1 Clostridia bacterium
AGAAAGAATTGTTGTTTGTGTCAAATCAAATCTGTGAGTGGTTGGATTAATTCCAAGTGAGAATGTGTATGTTGTTGAACCAATTTGAAGTTTTCTAAGATATGAAGAAATTTCATATAAGTCAGTGCCTTCATTAGAGGTTGCAAGTCTATCATATTTTGGATAGAACACGATAGCATTTGTATTACCGAAGTAGATAAGTTGTTTTGGATCTCTTGCAGTAATATCAAATTTATAATTTGTTGTTAAGTCATGATTTGCACTTGTTTCTTCAAGTTCAGCAGGAATATATGTGAAGCCTTGAGCAGAAGCATTAGTACTTCCCTCTTCTGAATAATCGAGGAACTCGTAAGTAAGTGTATAGAAGTCTAAATCAATTGTTGAAATTTCATCACTATATGCATGAGCGTCTGTGCTGTAAGATGTTGTCACATCATTATAAGCATTTTCGAATCTAATAACATAAGTGTAAATTCCATTAGAAACTTCTGTTTCTGTAAATGTAAGTTTATTTGAACAAACTTCAATATGATTTTCACCATTTTTTGAATAAATGGTTATATTCTTATTCATAATGCTTTCACCAGATTCATTTAAGAGATCATAACTTAAAAGTCTGTAACCTCTCTTAGTTGTGAATCTAATTTCAAGTGTTCTGTTTTGCATTGAGTGAATAGAATCGGCACCTCTAACTTCACTGTTTGCAATGTAAATATCATTATTATAATAAGAATCGTAAACAATTTGAATGTTTGTAACATGTAAACCGTTTGAAGTTGTTCCATCATAGAACAAATCTTTTAAGTAACCATCAATACCATTATTGATTTCATCTGTTACATTGCTAATTGTAGAAGCCTTGTCATCAGCAGTTATATCAAGGTTATATTTGTTAATAACAAGTCTATAAACTGCATAGAAGTAAAGTTTTCTATTTTCACTTGTGTAATCATAGTAACCAATTTGGCTATGTGGATAACCGTTGTAATAACTTGGGCTTCCAACATATTCACCATATCTGGTATTTTCACGATAAACTTCATATGGTCCGTTAACATGATCAATGTAAACTTTAGAGTTATCATCATTCATGTAATAGTAACCAAGAACTTCAGTGTTTGTTCCATATTCAACAAAAATTTGTTTGTCGAATGGCTCAATTGATGGATACCAACCAACAAATGTGTAATTTGTTGGGAGTGCGTTGTTATAAAGTTTTGTAAGAGTGATAACATTGTCATACTTAACTTTATTTTGAACGCCATTATAATCAACATCTTTAACTACATAATTGCTTGTTAAATTTGCATTAGCATTTGATGTAGCATCTGCAACACCATCTGTCTTAGCATAATAGTAATAATAATCATAGATTTCTTTTCTATAATATGCATAGAAGTTGTAAGTATCTTGATCATATAAATCAAAGTACTTAACAAACATATTGTTTCCGGTTGTTGCTGAATAGAGATCATAAATGTAGTTTGCTTTAACAGCGGAACTAGATATTGCATTTGTACTCTTTGTGTTATCAACAGCATAATAACTTGCTTGACCAGCCTTAGTTGTTGTGTTTGCAAGATAACCAAAGTTTTCATAAACATAACTAGATGGATGTGTAGAAATTAAGTTTGTGCAATCTTCATCATTATAGAATGTTCTGCCTGAACCATAAATTGGAACATCATATATCTTGCTTCCAGAAACGGCTTCTCTTGAGAAAATCCAATAATAGAAGTCATATCCATAAGGAGTATAGTGTTTTGTTCCATCCCCTGAAACATTATTAAAGTTCAAGTTATAAGTTGCATAATCAACTTCAAGTGTTGTGTTGAATGTAACTGTAATTTCTTTAAACAATGAATAGTTAGTGTTTACTTTGAAGTATTCATCATATTGACCTGTAAGTGCAGTGTCAAGATGACTTGTTCCATGATACATTGAATTGTAATCATAGTGTGAATAATAGAATTTGATTGTATATTCTTTTGCAACAT
>JAFQBZ010000137.1 GCA_017399515.1 Clostridia bacterium
CAGGATTTGATGGATCATAAGCATTCAAGTCGAACACAATTGTGAATGTCTTTGGTTTCCAAACTGCATAGAGTTTAATGTAACCAATTTCGTTAACATCTTCAATCTTTTCGAAGCAATCTTCAGCATATGTTCCCTCTGTCCATAAGTAATGGGTGTCAATTACAGATTTATCTGCCATTGTATATTCGCCATAAATCAAATTCTTACCGGTATTATCATATGTTTGTTCAACAGAAGTATCTTTGTCGTTATATGCATAATATCCAAATTTGAATGATCTACCACTATTTGAAGGAACAACCACAAATGCAAGTGGAGATTTAACAGAACCAGAAGTGTTTGGTCTTGAATCATCGAAATATGTTTCATATTGTGCGAATGACCAACCAACGAAGTCATGGCTATGTTTATTATCCTTAAGGAATGGTGCTGTGTATTCTTTATCGAATACGAAGTAGTACTTGCTAAGGTCTGAATCATAATCGAATACAGATTCAAATGGATGACTTGTATCGAATGATGGAACCAAACCATATTCTAATTGAATGTAATACTTCTTAGCCTTCCAACCAGCATAAATGTTGATTGTCTTGTTAGTTTCATCAACTTCAAGTGTATCGTAAGTTGTGTTATTAAGTTCAATACCACTAGACTTAAATACAAGATTTTCAGGAAGTAATGTTTGTCCACTAGCAGGACTGTTGTACCAACCGCTATAAATATAACCGAATCTTTCAATTCCAATTTCAATTGCCCTATTCCATAAATCGGTATCAAATGTAATGTATGTTTCAGTAATGTTAAATTCTGGTAAACCATCAGAAAGTGTATATGTGTTAACATTTACACTATATGTTGGATTTTCAGTGTTATTAACATCATAGAACAATGCATTAGTTGAACCCATTCCATTTGTAGAGTTAGAGTCATTTGCATTGAAGATAATAGTATATTTATTAGCAACAGTGTAAGCGTAAATATAAATATATCTAATATCAGTTGTTTCAACATCACCGAGTCTTTCTCTTTCAGTTGTAACTGATTCAGGGGTTATTCTTTGATATAAGTGAACTGTATTTTCGTCAACAGTGTGTAAGTAATTATAGTTGATAATATAATTAAAGTCTGTATGACCTAATACAAGTAATTCATTATCATTAAATGAATTGCTGTATGTACCTACAATCCAACCTACGAATGTATAACCTTTTCTGTTTGGTATGCCAACAATATCAAATTTGTCACCAAGTTTGATTGTTGAGTCATAAGTAATTGCTGCTTCATTTGTGGTGTAAGATGAACCGAATCCATTGTCTTTATCATAGAAACTAAGTTCTACATTATAAACATTTGAATCCCAATGAGGAGCAATTGTGATTGTTCTAACATCACCATATTCATTTAACATATCAATTGCAGGTTTGTTAACCTTGTTGATTGCCTTGAATAAGTTGATATCAAACATTGTGTTTTCTTCAGCATTTTCAGATTTATATAAAATTTGTTCTGCTGCACTGTCTGGAGTTACATAGAAGCCTGTCCATGTAAATCCATATCTATCAATAACTACTTTATTTAAGTTTGTCCATGCAGTTGTATCAAATACAATTGACAATTCATAGTAATCTTTGAAGATATCGCCTTCAGTAAACAATAAATCTTTCAAGTTAAATTCGTTAACATCTTTCTTTCTATAGAAGATTGGGCTTGTAATATCTGGATCAGCACCATCAACATCTGAAATCTTAACATCATATGTATTTGCTGTCCATCCGGCATAGATGGTTAATGATTCATATCCAAGTGTGTCACTGCGATCTGCTTCATCAAATGTTTGATAAAGCGTATCGTTAAGAACTGAAAGTTCACCAGGATTTTCAGGATCGTTAACATAGATTGAGTTTTCACAAGCAGCGGTTGTATACCAACCTTTGAATGTGTAACCGAATCTACCAATCTTGATTTCATCAAGGGTTCCAGTACCTGAATTGTCATTAAATTTCCAAGTCCATTCGTTTGTATCGAATGTAATTTGAAGAGTTAACACAATAGAAATGTTTGTATCAATATATTCACCAGCGCTATTACTGTAGTAATAACCAGGAGATAATATTGAATCATTCATATTTATTGTTACATTCTTATATGTTATTGGGGTCCATAATGCGAAGAGTTTAATTGTTGATGCAACATCACCTTCACTAGATACACCAATATCACCAAGAACTTCTCGAGTGCCAGCCTCATAGAGATAACCAGATTCAGTATCAAGACTATCTGTATCATCTTTAATCATTGCTGTTTCTCTGTTAAGAACAATTGTTGTTTTACCTGTTGCTGTATTTGCATTGAATACTTGACTGTTATCAAGTGTATTATTGATTGCAAATCCTGCAAAATGATAACCATTTCTTGTAATATTATCGATAGTAATTTCGGAATCAAATGTTACAGTTACTGTTTCGTAACGAGTAACAACTTTTGATGTACCTTTAATTTCTGACAAGTTAGGAACAATATCAGTAGATTGTGTTGTTGTATATTCTGTTGTTTCAACATCATTATATTCAAACACAATTTCATACTCATTTGCTCTCCACCAAGCATAAATTGTAATGCGTGCAATTCCTTCTTCTTCGTTGTCAATAATCTTGAATGCAGATTCATATACATTTTCATTAAGAACAACTGTATAATCTGTAAATCTGTTATAAACAACCATAGATTCAGCAATGTCATCGCTAAATTCATTCCTAATGTATGGAACGGCTGTCCAACCTATGAATGAATAACCAAATCTGTCAGCCATAATTGATTCAATGTGATTAACAATATTGCCATCACTATCTTTAACAATTGTGTCACCAACTTTGGTATACCATCCAACTGTATCAAACATTGTGTAAAGTTTTGTATCATAATCTTCAACAGTAATGTAGTTGTTTCCTTCAACAAAGTAAGCATTTGTGCTTCCATTTGCGCCAAGACCATCATTATTGCTTGCATCCATCATAACAAAATCAACTTCATATTCTTTCTTGAGCCAGTTAGCAACAAGAACAACAAAGTGTTGACTTACGGTTTCCCTATCACCAAGTGCTTCAGGGGTTGTATTAGTGTCTGGGATTAAGTCGAAGTAGTCATGTTGATATTGTTGATATAATAAGATGTTATCATAATGGATAAATTGATCAGCAAGGTATACATGATAATCAGGATTAATTGATTTATCAGCATTTACTCTTACATATGAGCAACCACCATCAAGTATATATTTATAAG
>JAFQBZ010000138.1 GCA_017399515.1 Clostridia bacterium
ACCATCAAGTATGTATTTATAAGATAATGACCAACCAGCAAAGATATAACCGGTTCTAGATGCTGTAAATTTGTAAAGACTTGTGTTAATGTCTGCATCAAATGTGAGAGTTGTAACTGTTGGTGTAAACTCAGCAATTGATGTTCCAGCACCAGATTGTCCATAAATCTTATTGTTAATACCATTAGCGTCGTTTAAGTCATAAACAATTGAGTAAGTGTTTGCTTTCCAACCAGCATATAAATAGTATTGTCTGTCTGCTTCAATGTCTATTTCATTGTGTGGAACAACTGCGTTATACATGTTAATATCAAACTTAGTCATTGGATATTGTTTAGCAACATCTGGACTAGAAATTAATGCGTCAGCAGTGTGCCAATCAACAAGAATATTGTTTTGGTCTTGTCTAACACCATTAATCCAACCAGCATCGATGTACCAACCTGTCCAAGTATAACCATATCTATCAACTAAAACATTATATAAGTTATAGTTTGTTTCAATATATTGGTCTGTATTTTGGTATCTTGTATATAATACATATTCTGTTGTATCAAATAATACTCTAATTTGATATTTTGTTGTGAAATCTTCGTAATTAGTATTATAGGTATAACCTGTAGTAGGAATTGAGAAGAAGCCTTCGGTTGTTCCGTTCAACCATTTAGAATTTGTTGTCAATGAATCATGTAATTCAAAGACTGCTGTATAGGTGTTTTGTTGCCATCCAGCATAAAGTTTAATCCAACCTGTAACACCTGCTTTTTGTGTTTCAGTCAAATAACCATTGGTTTCTGATGAAGAACCAGCAATCTTGTTATAAGTTGTATTATTTAAGTTGTAAAGTGCTTTTGTTTCATCATCGTAAACAAGTGACGAAACAGCAGTGTTGTTATACATATTCATTGTTCGAGTTGTATACCAACCAAGGAATGTATAGCCTGTTCTTGAAACATAAACTCCAAGAAGTGATTTTTCAATCTTAGTTACGCCATCCATTGAATACCAATCATTTGTATCAAATTCAACATAAACTGTTCTTGTAGTAACACCAGTTAATGGGTTTCTATATTTAAGTTCTGTTGCACTTGTTGAATTATAAACTGTATCAGCAAGATTTTCTTGATCAAAATTCTTGGTATAATTATTGTTAAAGTCAAATTGAACTTCATATTTTCTAGCAGTCCAATCAGCATAAAGAACTACGCAAGCCTCTTGTTGATTCTTAATTTCTTGATCACCAAGTGCTTCATGTGTATATGAGTTAGATTCATAGAAATAATACAAGAAGCAATCTGAAGTGTAACCACTAGTAGCAACTGTTGCTGCTGAATTATTTTGAATATATGATAAATCTAATGTTAATTGATAAATCATATTTCCGTTTGAATCATAATTTGTTTGAAGAATTGCGTCGTTTGTTTTATGGAATCTCCAACCATTAAATATGTAACCTGTTCTTGAAACTTGAACATAGTTAGTAAATGCTAAACTATAAAGAGGTGTGTCGAACATAACTGTTCTAGCATTTGAGAAATTCTCAAGTAAGTCTGATGCAGAAGCAAAAGTTGTTCCAATTGAATTTCTTGTTTCACCAAGATTTCTAACATATTTACTAGCAGGATATTGAATAGCAGTACCAGCATCTGAATAATCATAAAGAATTGAATATTCATTTGCCTTCCAATCAGCATATAAGTTGAATGAAGTCTTAACTTCAGATGTCATTGATTCACTGTAATATTGACCATAAATTAGAGAGAATAATTCATTGTCAAATATAAGTGTATCACGCTCTAAGTTAACTTGTTCTTCAGTTGACATTGCGTCAGTTCGATAAGCATTTCCTGGAAGAACATGAACTAAACCTTGGTTCGTGTTATCCCTACCAACTGCCCATGCGAGCCAACTATAACCGAATCTATCAATAAGTACTTTATAAATATAATCACTTTCTTTGATTGTTACACCGCCATCTTCAGACAAATACCAGTTATTAGTATCGAATTTAACGAAAACATTAACTAAATATTCATCATCTAAAAAAATTGAACCATCAATAGAATAATATGGTG
>JAFQBZ010000139.1 GCA_017399515.1 Clostridia bacterium
TGTGGCCATTCTTTTTTCATACAAAAACAAAATAAGAAAAATGTATGCGGTTGAAATTCAAAAATCACAAGCGGAAATGTCAAGGCGTTCTATTGAATATAACAAACTTAACATTGAAGTTATCAATGATGACCTTAAAAATTTGAAGCAAATTTTTGGTGCTGAAACTATTGATGTTATAACCGTTAATCCACCTTATAACAAGGTTGGAGAAACTAGCGAAATTGACGAGATTGCAATTTCAACGCACGAAATAAAAACCAATCTTAAAGAAATTGCAAAGGCTTCAAGTGTGGCACTTAAATTTGGTGGAAAACTTTATATGGTTCATCGTGCTGACAGGCTTGCAGACATTATTTGGAGTCTTAAAAAATATAATCTTGAACCAAAAGTTTTGAGAGTGGTGTATCCAAAAATAACAAAAGAGCCAAATCTTGTTTTGATTGAAGCAAAAAAAGGTGCAAAAGCGGGGCTTAAAATAATGAAACCGCTTGTTTTGAATAACCAAGACGGTACTGAAACTGACGAGTTAAAACAAATTTATGGCAGAAAATAATTAAAGAGGAAGATTTTATGGTTGATAAAAATCATTTTAAAACAGGCGTGTTAAATCGAAAAGCAGAAGACTTTTTAGATGAAAGAGAAACAATTTTATGGAGAGGCATTCCTAAAAAATTTGCTTATGTTTTAGGCAAAACCATCAAAATGGCACCTATTGCAATTGTGTGGCTTATATTTGACCTTGGGTTTATTATAGCCGCAGCCGCATTTGGTGGAGAGCAAATAGGTGCAATTTGGTTGATTTTGATTCCATTTTTTGCAATTCATATGACTCCGGTTTGGATTTGGCTTGCAGGGCTTTTAAAAGCAGCAAAAGAAACGAAGACGATAGAGTATGTCATTACTGATAAACGAATCATTGAATTTAGAGGCGAACCAAAGTATCTTGCTTCGCAAATTCCTTTAAAAGAATTAAAAGACGCAGTTCTTGAAAGGGGTATTGTTGATAAAATTTTGAAAGTAGGCGACATTCACATTGAAGCAAAAGACGGAAAGAGAATTGTACTTTTTGATACTCCAAACAGTATATATATGCACACTAAAATTCTTGAACTTTGTGGAACAAAATCAAAAACTGATGAATTTTATGAAAATCACCATGCTTGTGACCATTGTGGTTCTTACTATGATAGTAAGGTTTCAAAATGTCCAAACTGTGGTGCACCAAAAGATAAATCTAAAAGAAAATAAAAAACACCCAAACTCAATTGAGTTTGGGATTTTATTTTTAAAAAGTGCTAATATATTGTGAAAATTTTATTTAATATGTTAAAATAGAAATATCTTTTTTTAGGAGAAATTTTATGATTCAAGAATATATCCATAAAGTTCAATATTATGAAACCGATAAAATGGGTGTGACTCATCATTCAAATTATATCAGGTTTATGGAAGAAGCAAGGGTTGATTTTATGGACCAAATAGGCTATGGCTATGACAGAATGGAAAGTGAAGGGGTTTGCTCGCCGGTTATAAACATTGAATGTGATTTTAAAAAATCAACAACTTATGCTGATGTCATTAAAGTTTCAGTTAAAGTGATTGAAATCAGTCAAATTCGAATCAAGTTTGAATATGTTATGAGGGTTGAAGATGAAATTGTGTTTAGGGGCACAAGTTCGCATTGTTGTTTAAATAAAGACGGAAAGATTATTTCTTTAAAGCGTGAAAAACCTGAAGTTTATGAATTATTTTTGAGTTTTTTAGAAACCGATGAAAAATTATAAATTTTAGCAAAAAATTTTGAAAATTTTGAAAATATTTGAAGTTTTTAGAGTGTTTTGATATATAAAAATAACTATTACTATTGACTTAAATTGATTTATAAGGTATAATACATATATAATAAGAGAGGTGTTTATGAATATAGATGAACTTCAAGAAGCAGGTGTTGATGTTTTCGACATCTCCGAAAATGAGTTGTTTCCATTTTCAAAAACATGGAAAAAGACTTTTGAAGCAATCGAAAAATCACTCAAAGAACTTAACAATGAACCTGAAAAAGAAAGAATATTGCAAAAGGTTTCAAACATTGTTAATGTGCTTGTTCGATTTGGAACAACTTATGAAGATATCGTTCTTGAAATAGCCGAACTTTATGTTTTTTCAAGAGAGGCAAACATTGACCCTAAGTTTTTTGAAAAGGCTTATGGCAAAGGTGTTGTTGAGTCAGTTGTTTGTTTGAATAACGCACTTGACACAGATGAAAAGAGAAAAGCCGTTTTCGAAAATGAAAAGCATAGATATTTAGGCAAAATCAAAATCGCTGATTATCTTGTTGAAATTGCTGACAATCCAAAAATTTCAAAAGAGTATAAGTTAGAAATTGATGAAGTTATTAAACATTATAAAGAAAGAAGCCACAAAGCATTAATGAGAATGTTAATTGCTGAAAGAAAAAGAATAAAATAAAGGGAGAAAATTTTTTATTATGGCAGAACCAAAAAAACCAAATGATAACCAAACACCAGGTGGTGGAGGCGATCAAGAAGTATTAGCAGAAATCTTTGGAAATCTTTATCACAAAGATGAAAGAACCTTTTTGGAAGATTGGATTCCAAACATCAAGTCAGACCTTGAAAATGTGCCTGATGTTGAAGGTTTTGTTATGTCGAGAATTAAAGGACCTCTTTCAATTTTGAAAAAGGTTAGAGGTGACAAAAAATATGTTGAAGAATGGAACAAGATGAAAGACCTTTTAGGTTTCATGGTTGTTGTTGATTCAAACCAAGAAATCGATACTTTGCTTTATTACATTCAAACACACTTTGGAAACTTAAAAAATCCTAATGCAAAAACACTTATCAGTGATTTTAGAAAAGTTCCAATTCGTGAGCCAGACCCAACAAGACCTAAAATTGTTGATAATCCATCACCAAAAGGCTATCAAGTTAACGATGGTTACAAAAATGTTAGGGTAAACTTAATGGTTGAAAATTATCCTGTTGAAATTCAGGTTAAAACTCGTGAGCAATATATTGCGCACATGGCAACACATGACCCTGTTTATAAATCAAAAGTTATTCCTGATGAAGCAACTGCTCATCGCATTTCTGATGCACTTTTCCCATATTTTGAGACTTATGCACATTTAAAACTTAAAGAAAATGAAATGACTCCAACTCAAATTGAAAACTGCAAAAAAGATATGAGAGCAATCTTTGAAAGAAATAAAGATATTTATGAACAATATCCTGAAGTTTATAACGAGGCTTGTAGCATTTTTGCAGTTTATGTTTTCGTTATGAAGAATCGTGAGCAACTTTATGCTGACGCACTTTTAGACGATTCAGTTGTAAATAATCAACTTTTAGAAGCCGAAATTCTTAGAATTTTCCACTATAAACAAAAAGATATGCTTAAAAATGATAAGTCACTCACTGACAGTAAATCATTTATGAAAACTGCAGAACTTATCATGAGTATGTCTTATGATGAATATAAAAAGACTTCTGAAAAACTTGCAGGTGAATACAGAAAAGAACTTTGTATCATTTCAGGTGTTTTTGATATGATTCGTGAACAAGATATCAATCTTATCAAAAGATGTGCAAAAAGTTTTAGAAGAGTTGTTGTTTCTGTTTATGATGATGACCTTGCAAAACTTTATCTTGGAATTGAACCAATGTATAACACTGCTGAAAGAATGAAGGCTCTTGAAATGATTGATGATGTTGCAAGTGTAAGCGTTGTTGGTGTTGACGGTTCTGTTAAAGACAAAGAAATGGTTGAACCATTCATTATTGATAAACCTGTTGAAAAGAAATATAAACTTGGTTATCTTCCTGGTGTGTTTGATTTGTTCCACCCAGGACACATTGAGTATATTCAAGCAGCATCACAACTTTGTGAAAGACTTATTGTTGGAATTAAAACCGATGATTATGTTATGCTTAACAAAAAGAAAACCACAATCCAAAATCAAAGAGAAAGAGCAATTATTGCTGATGCTCTTGTTTGTGTTGACGGTGTTGAAATTACAAACTATGACATCACTCCACCAATCAGTGTGCTTCAAGAATTAGATGCTGTTGCAAAGCGTGGTGAAGGTGCAGTTATTTTCTTGGGTTCAGATTGGCACAAACCTGAAACTATGAAGAAAAAGAGTGCCTTGAGTTTGGCAGAATATAAAATGCTTCAAGAAGATTATCCAGATATCGAGTTTGGAAAAATTCCAAGAGGTGAAAGCAAGCGTTCAAGCACAGGTTATCGTGAAAGAGCACAAGTTGCTGTTGAAGCATTTAACCCATATGAATTAAAAACATTAGGAGTTTAATTTTGAATAAGTTTAAACAAACAAAAGAAGTTTTATTAAATTTAAACAGTCTTCCAATTTATATTGCAGGACACTTAAAGCCAGACCAAGATTCAGTTGGTTCATGTTTAGCACTTGCAAATTACTTGAACAAAAATGGCAAAAATGCCTATGTTCTTGTTGAAGATTTTGACAGAGAGATTTTGTCTTGGAAAGGTGATTATTCAAGAGTTGTGAGCGAAGTTAAAGATGAAAAATTTAACTTTATTGCACTTGACCTCAATGAAAAAAAGCGTCTTTCAAGATTTGTTGAATACTTTGATAAAGCAGAATATAAAATTAATATTGACCATCATCAAGACAACAAATATGAAGCAGACCACACACTTTCAATTCCTGGAATCAGTTCAACTTGTGAAATAATTTATGAAATTATAAATTCGCACAGCAAAGAGTTTTTTGATAAAGACACTTGTGACTATTTATATGCAGGAATGATGAATGATACAAACTGCTTCACAAGAAGATTGTCTAAAAAAACAATGGCAATTGCTCAAAAACTTATCAATTTTGGTGCTGATTATACATATATCATTAAAAAGACATTCAGTGAAAGAACAATGTATTGGTTCAAAGCCCTTGCAAAACTTGTGAATGAAATTCAGTTTGATGGATTCCATTATGCTGTTGTTGATAAGTCACTTCCAGAATATCAAGATTTAACACACAACAACATTGTTAAGCAAATCGCTGAAGATTTAAGAAAAATTGACGGCATTGATGTGTTTTTAATGCTTATTAAAAACGGTGACACAATTGTTGCAAAGGTTATGAGCAACACGAGTGAAAATGCTGATAAACTTGCCGGCGTGTTTGGTGGTGGGGGTCATAAAAAAGAAGCAGGTTTCACTGTTAAAAATATGACTGTTGAAGAAATTGTTGAAAAAGCAAAAGAATTTTTAAATAAATAAAAAAACACTGCATTTTGCAGTGTTTTTTCTGTGCTTAAAATTTTGAAAATTTTTAAAATATATGTCAATAAAATTATGAACAAAAACAAGGTTGTGTTATAATTAAAATGCAAAATGGGGAGGAATCGTTTATGCGAAATTTGTTTTTAGATTTAAAAATCAAAAAAGAACTTAAAAAGTTTCAAAAGTTCAAAGAATCATATGATTTTAAACTTAAAAAACTTGAAGAAAAAGAAGACGGTTCTCTTTTTTGCGATGACATTTGCATTCGCGAGGGTAAAGACGGTGCACTTGTTGGTGAAAGTGATAGTTTTGTTAATTCAAACTATTTGCTTCATGGATATAAATATTCGAAAGTTATTTCAAACTTGTTTCCTTATAAGTTTTACTTTAAAGGGCATAAAATGGGCTGCGCTGAGTCTGTTTTTCAAGCATTTAAGTTTAAAAGTCCTAAACTTCAAAAATTAGTATTTGAATATGAAGCACTAAATGCAAACAGAATAAAAGGCTGCGAAGAATATGATTGGACGGTGTCAGGAAAGATTTATTTCTTAGGCAAAGAAATGAATCGTGACAGCAAAGAATATGAAGACTTCATTGATGAACTTTATGTTTCGCTCATTCAAAATCCATTATTTGTGCAAGCATTGAAAAATGTGGGTGATAGATATATTTTGCACTCAATTGGGGTGGAAGATAAAACAAAAACCACATTCACAAGAGCCGAGTTTGAAAAAGAACTTAATGCCATTAAAGACTATGTGCTTTCAAAATCAAAATAGGTTTTGAATGAAAGCAAAAAAATCACACATAATATCTATGTGTTAAACTAGAGGAAGATATGTATAACGAACTAACTGAAGTAGATATAAAAAAGATGAAAGAAGAAATAAATTATCGTGCAAACGAACTTCGTCCTGTGCTTTCAGATGATGTTAAAGAGGCTCGTTCTCTTGGCGATCTTTCTGAAAATGCAGAGTATAGAAGTGCAAGGCGTGCTTTTGGAAGAAATGAAAGCAGAATAAGATTCCTTCAAAAAATGATTCGCACTGCAAAAGTTATTTCAACTGAGTCAGCACCAGATGAGGTTGGTCTTTTTGATAAAATTGAGGTTTTGTATGAAGACACAGGTGACATTGAAACTTTAATGATTTCAACAACAACCAGACTCGATTTAGAAAAAGGAATCATCAGCAAAGAATCTCCATTTGGAAAAGCCGTGCTTGGCAAAAAGGTTGGGGATAAAGTGCTTGTTAAGGTTAGCCCTGATTATTCATATAATGTTGTAATCAAAAAGATAACAAAAGGTCAAGATGATGAAAGCATTCCGCTTAATGGATATTAAACAAAAACTGAAAAAGTGAACAAAAAACCAACAAAATTACCAAAAGCACTTGCGAAAAAAAGTGTTATTTGTTACAATACTTGGGTGTGTTAAATGATAAATCGTTATAACACGCTTTACGACAAGTTAATTCTGCACGAAAAGTGCTTAAATAAAGGAGAAAATTATGGACGAAATTTTTGAAAAAGCATGGAGAGGTTTCCATGGTGATTCTTGGAAAGAAAATGTTGATCTTTCAAACTTTATCGTTAGAAACTTCACAGAGTACAAGGGTGATGATTCATTCCTTGCTGGTCCAACTGAAAAAACTAAAGCAGTTTGGGCAAAATGCGAAAAATTGTTAGAAGAAGAA
>JAFQBZ010000140.1 GCA_017399515.1 Clostridia bacterium
GAACAAACTTGAATTTGAACTGATGATTTGTGTTGCAGTTGATATTGAACCATTGTTGAATGTGTAAAAGTTTTCACCAAGTCCAACCTTTCTTGAAAACACATTAAGTTGCATTTCCATAGCACTGTTATGGTCTGCCACTCTTAATGTCATGTTGCTTTCATAAATAGGTGGTTTGTTGTTTTCCCACTCATCTGCAAGTTGCTGATATACAACTTCATTGTCATCAATATAATCAATCCAGGTGTCATCTGTTTTGTCATACCTGATTGCTTGCAACCCTGCTTTGACAAATATTCTTTTTCTGCCCATTCTAAATTCATTTTTATAAGATGAATATATTTCATCAATGCTTTTTAGAACAGGTATTGCATTGCCAAAGATTGACATACCCATAGGATTTGTTTTATCAAAGTTGTTTACAATGTTTGGTTTGATAATTTGAAATGGTGAATGTTTTAATCTCGTTCTGTATTGATGCCCTTTATCTTCAATCAGTTCAACACCTTCAATGATTTCACCAGTTCTTATAACACCGCCATCACCATCAACTTCTTCAACATATTCCATGTATTCTCTTGCTTTTTCATCATACACAAAACTCATGACTTTATAAGTAACATCACCATCTTTGTTCCCAATAGTAACAAAGGCACAATCTGTTATTCTTCCATTATCCCACTTTATAGGAAAAATGAAATCACCATGAATGTATGAAATCAAAATGTCATCAACAGTAAGATTGTTCATGTTTGAACCTTCTTTAATTGAAACAACAAAAGAACCTGTTCCCAATGCACAAGACAATTCAACAAGTTGATTTGCCATGACTTTGAAATTGTTGTTTTTTAACACTTTTTGCAACAATGCATTTGTTGTGTCATTTGAACACCTGATTTCAACCTTTTCAGTCATCAGCAAACTTGCCATGTCTTCACATGCGGTCTTTGCCATACCAAGTGAAAGATGCTTTTGTTTCTTTCGCTTCTTACCATTCCAAATCTTGTAATCATGCCATTTTGTTTCGCCTTCATACCATTCTTTGAAATCTCTTATTCTTGTAAAGAACTCTATATATGAAATGTCTGTTTTGAATGCTCTGTGTAAGTAATCACTAACTGTTTTTACTAATTCCATAATTCCTCCAGTTTATTATTCTAACAATGCAACCTTCTTCAAATTATTGCTCCAGTGTTGTATTGCATATTCAAATGCATCAAGGTCATCAACCACATTGACTTCACTGACTTCATCCAATCTTTCTTCTGTGCCTTCTGCCCATACTGCATCATTAAATGCTTTAACCGCATGTTTACATCTCTTGTGAACCTTTATCATGTCTGCACCCAGTAATGCAATAACCAGGTGGATTCTCTCAATAATGTCATCTTTAACACATGGTTTTACATTGCAAGCAATTCCTTCCTTTGCAACTGCGGTTTTCAAACTTTCACCAAGTGTCTTTTGTGCATTGTCATAATAAGCAAAATCAACCCTGTAACCATAACTTTTGCATTTCTTCAAAAAGTTTATGAATTGCTTTTGCAATAGTTTGACATCACCATGTTCTGTAATTCTTTCTTCTGCAATAATATCAATGCCTTTGAAGTTCTGTCTTAACCCCACAAGTTTGAACACTGTTGCAGAAACATTTTCACCAAAGTCAACACCACAGGCATATTCAATGTATTTCACCTTTGGTTCATCTTCTTTTGGTTCATCTATCAAATATCTGTCATTGTTTAATACAAACAACTTATAGATTGCACCGCTTCCACTAACCCACTTGCCAAGAATGAACCTGTCATAGAACTCTGTGCCTTCATATAGGTTCTTCATGTGTTGAACATAAGCAGGTGGAAGTGTTGGATTGTCATCTATGGTGAAGTTGTAAACATCAATGTCAATGTCTTTCTTGTCAATGTAATCAACTTTCAAC
>JAFQBZ010000141.1 GCA_017399515.1 Clostridia bacterium
AAACCTTATTTTGTTCTTCAATGGTGAATTCGCCACCACCAAGTGGAGTGATTACAGTTGCAAGTGATTCGCTGTTGTTATAGTCAATATTTTCTGAAGCAGAAGAATATTCATCAGTATATTCAACGAATAACAAGTTATCACCATCAATAACTTTTGAGTAAAGTTTATATTCATAGACAAAACCGTTAAAGTTTATTTTGAAAAATAATGGATTGCCTTCGGTGTAATCATTGTTTAAAAATTCAATTTGAAGTTTGTCAAAAATTTGGTTAGGTGCAAGAGATTTTTCAACAGGGTATGGATTGTCATCATCGTCAAGTTTGAATGTGTTAAACATAACAACAGGTTCAGTTAACTTGAAGAAATTGATAACAGGTTTTTGAAAACTTAAGAAGAAATCTTGACTTGCAACTCTAAAGTTAAATTCACATGATTTAGCAGGTTGATTTGAATCATCAACATAGCCATCACCATTAGTGGTGTAAGCAAAAATGAAAGTAATTTTATGAGTTTCACCATCAAGTTCGTAAGAGATAAGGTCTGATGAAGCAGAACTTACAATAGGTGCAGAAGTTTGTGTGATAGGTGAGTTGTAAATGTAAACATTACCATTTGTAACAGCATAATAATAAACGCCATCAACACCGTCAATTGTGAAACTTTCAGGATATTTATCATCAGCGCCTTTTTCAAGAGTTACAACTTTTGGGTAAGGGTGAAAGTTATCTAAAACAGTTCCAATATTTAAGGTGTAATTAAACTGAAGTGTTTTAAAGTTTATTGTTACTGAATTGTTTGTGATGATGTAAGTTTTGTTATCTATTGTTGTGAACTTAGAATCATCAATAACTTGTCCTGGTTGTCCTTTTTCGCCTGGTTGAGAGAGAGAAATATAATTAAAAGCATTGTTATTTAAAACCGCAGCATTTGTTTCGGCATTGTCAATTTCTGCATTTCTTGAGCCTGAGAGCAGGCAGAAGGATAATGCAGAAATGATTGATAAAACACCAATAAATAATTTTTTAAATTTTTTCATTATATTCTTTCCTTATGTTTTATTAAAAAATATTGACTACATATCAGAGAAGTCGTCATTGTTTAAAACAATGCTGTTTCTTCTTCTAATGTCATAGAAAACTTCACTTTCTTTAAAGGTTCTTCCAGGAACGAATTCTGATGGAACGCAACCAATTTGATAAAGGTCTAAAGTTTTAAAGTATGGTGTAACAATAGCCTTGCAAGGATATTGTTGGAAGTTGTTTGTAATGTTTTGACCAAGAGGAATCTTGTCAAGTTGTGAAGGGTGAATAAGTGGAACTTGTTGAAGAGAAGTGCTTGTTGAAGAAGTGCTCTTTTCTTTTCCACTGCCTTCATTTTTAGTTTTTGAGTCAACTTCAATTGTATGGTTGCCAAGTTCTTTAGAAAACTCTTCACGAGTTTTAAGGTCAGGGGTTCCATAAAATAGAGTTGCACGGCATTGACCACGCACGATTTCAGCAACTTCTTTGCCATAAACATCGTCGAGTTGGGAATAAGATTGAATTGCCATGTTAAGGAAAATCCATCTAGATCTCGCAACGGTGATGATTCTGTTTAAGCCTTCAATTTTAGGCATGTTTGCAAATTCGTCGAGAATATAGAAAAGTGGGCGCTTAAGGTGTGCCATTTTATCACTGTTTACAAGTTCGTTTTCACGAGCCTTTTGAACGAATTCTTTATAAGATTGAGAAATGCAAACTGAAGCAAGTTTATAACGAGTTGCTCTTTCATCAGGAATTTTGATGAAGAATGCTGTTGGCTTGTCATCAAATTCAGTGAAACGAATATCGTTTTCAGATGTGAGGTAACAAATACCGTTATCAGAGAAAATTGAAAGGTTGGTTGTAAGAGATGACATATAACCGTCACGGGTAACGGTTGCTTTTGTTTGTGTGATGTTGGTTGAAAGTTCTTTTGATTTTGAAAGTGGGTCACGACCAGAAAAATAATCTTTAACAACTTCATAGTCATCATCTTTATTCATGGCAATTTTGAATGCATTGAAGAAGTTATATTTTTCTTTAGTCATTCCAAGTGCTTCATTTTCACTGTCTTCAAGCATGGCAATCATACAAGCAAGGAAGTAGTCACGAGCACCGTCAGTCCATTGTTTATTTTTTGGGTCAGGGTCTGATGGAACAATCGCACTAGCAATATCGTTTAAACTTTCCATACAGTCGTCTTTGATTTTTTGTTTTTCAACATCAACCTCAACGAGTGTTTCACGAAGAGTTCCAAATGCTTTGCCCATAAATTCATACCATTCAGAACTTTTAATTTCGCCACCTTTTAAAAGGTTAGGGTAGTTTTTAATAGGGTCATTTGTGTGTTTTAAAATTTCTTCTTCAAGGTGTGCTCTTTTTTGCCATTGAAGATAAATGTTTTCAAGTGGGTTCCAGCGTTTACTTGCATAAGGTTGGGTGAGGTCGAGTTGCAAAACTGTGTAACCTTGGTTTTTGAGTTTTAAACTGTGGTGGGCATAAATTTCGCCTTTAGGGTCAGTAATGAAAAGAGAAGGTCTGTTTTTAAGTTCTGATAAAATTTGCATTGTTGGTTCAACCCAGCAAGCAGTTTTACCGGTACCAGATGCTCCCACAATCAAGACATGGCAGGCAGGTGTGAAGTGAATATGCAAGTTTTTGCGTTTATATTCAAATCTAAAAGGAATGCCTGTAATACTTAAGTTTTTAAGTTCAGTGAACCAACAGTTTGTAAAGTTTTTATTAAGTTCGTTAATGCTGGCAAAGTGTTGGTTTTCCATATCTTTTTTACCTTTAAGTTTTGAATCTTTGTCTTTGTTTGACATAGACAAAACATACATCAAGAAAATGACGCAGAATAAAATAAAGATGAATGAAAATGTGGTGTCAGATGTGAATGAAAAATTATCAGGGTCCATAAAATAACTAACAACTGCGCCACCAATAATAGAAATTAATAAAATTAAGCCGCTTGTTATAAAGAAACTTGTAAAATTAAAACCTTTTTTTTCAGACATAATATCTCCTTCAAAAATAATCTATAACATATCAATTTGAATTATAGCACAACAAAATAAAAAGTTGCAAACGATTAAAATTGATTTATTAAATATTTATTATAATTATTTATAAATAAACTGCGTGCATGCGACATTAAATAAATAATTTTTATAATTTGTAAAAAAGAATTGATATTTTGATAAAAAATACAATTTTTGTTATTTTGGGAAATTTTGAATAAATTAATTTTTTAAAAATTTTAAGTGAAAGGGTAAAATTAGTTGCTTGTTTAAATTAAATTGTGCTAATATTTGCGTATAGAAATTAAGGTGGTTAATTATGATTGAAACTTTAAATATGTTTTCTTTTATTGGTGGTTCAGGTGAAGCAGTTTTAAACCCAATTTATGAAGGACTCACACTTATTGGACCTTATGCACTTTCAGTTGTTTTAGTTTTAAGTATATTCTATGGCATTTTTCTTGGTGTTAAATATGCGCAAGCAGAAGATGAGGCAACAAAGGCAAATATGCAAAAGACATTAATTAACTTTATTATTGGTGCGGCAGCAGTTTGGATCTTGCTTGCAGTGCTTTATGCGATTCGTGAGCCTCTTGGCAGATGGATTACTTCAGGCTAATAACATAAAGTTGAATAATATCTTAATTTAACGCAAATAATAAGATTATAAAAAAATAAAAAAAATATCAAAAAACGCTAAAATTTGTTTGTCAAAAGATTTTTAGTGTGATATTATGTGATTAGTCGATTAAATAATTTTTTAAAAAAGGAGAAAATTATGAATAAATTATTAAACATTTTCAGCATGTTAGCAAACGATGATGAAGTTGGTGCAGTAAACGAAGCATACAAAGCATTTATTAAAATTGTAAACATCGTTTTACCAGTTTTAATGTCTGTTATCTTAGTTCTTGGTATGTTCTATGGTATTCAACTTGGTGTTAAATACGCTAAAGCAGAAGAAGATGATGATAAGAAAAAAGCAAGAGGACAACTTATCAATGTTATCGTTGGTTGTTTAATCGCTATTCTCTTCGTTGCTATCGTTGAAATCGTATTGAACCAAAGATTCGTTGAAAAACTCTTCAGAAAAGTTGACGACGGTATTGGTAACGCAAATACTGATTACTAATAAAAAACACGCAAAAATGCGTGTTTTTTTAATGCAAAAAATTTGAATTAAGAATAAGAAATTTGTTTTATTAAAATTTGAGAAATATGGTCAAATTGCACAAAAATTGCAAAAATGTGAAAATTTTTGCAATTTTTTTTATTTTTCAAGATAGTTATTTTTTGGTAAAAAATCACTTCAAAAATTATGGTAAAAAGACTATAAAAATTGTTTATTTTTTAGCCTTTTTTCATATAAAAAAATTATGAAAAAATTTAAAAAATATTGTGACAAATAGGGTTATTTGTTTGTCTATTTTTAGCGCATTATGTTATACTATACCTGTTAGATTATATATTTATATAAACCGTTTGATTTTTTGAAAAAATTTCACTAAAAAAAACAAATTAGCAGAAACTAAAATTAAACAGGTTTTGGGGGAAATTATGTCATTTGGCAAGATAGGAATTTTATTATCAAAAATGTTCACAGCAGTTCAGTCAATTGAGCCAACCGGAAGCGGTTTGGTTATTTTTGAAAAACTTGGCTGGGTTCTCATATGGATATGGGAGGGAATTTGCCTTGGTATTTATAACATCATCAGGTGGCTTTTGGCACTTGTTGACTTTATGCAATACTTCGTGCAAAAACTTATCGGTTTGGATTATTGGCTCAATCGAAACTATTACACGCTTGAAGGTGCGATTGAAAGTGATCTGATTTTTGGTTTCCTTTACAACGACACCGTTCAAAAAGTGTTTAGGGCAATGATGGGTATCTTTTTCGTGCTCCTTATCATTTTCACGATTTATGCAATCATTAAGTCTGAATGGGATCACATTAATGGAACTGGAAAAGGTGGAAAGTTTGGTGATGGAACAGGTAACTCAAAAACCAGAATTTTCAGAAACTCAATGAAGGCTGTCGCACTTGTGTTAATTTTCCCAATTATCTTGATGGTTGGTATTATTTCTGCAAACGCAATTTTGGCTTCGCTTATCAAAGCGCTTAACATTGACACTTCTTCAACTCTTGGTGGACAACTTTTCCAAATCGCGTCACAAAATGCGAATAAATACGAAAAGTATGCGCATGACACCGATGGGCGAGCGGCTGTGTCCGACGAAGTTTCATTCTATGTCAAAAATAATAAATATATAACTCTTGGTTCAGGTGGTTCAACCGATGTTGTTACAATGGTTGACACCTATGAAGATTACTTAAAAGAAATTGCAGGGGCTACAAAATACACCGTAAGGTCATGTTTTGACAGAATTGGTGGTATATTTGACCAAGGTTATGACAAGAAGAATTTCTATGGTTATGTTGCAAGATTGACAGTTAAAGGTGAGCCATTCTTCATTATGGCAACTTGTGCAAAGAGTGATGACTCAAATGTCACAAACTGTAAGAGTGCGATGTATTATTACCTTAGATGTGTTCTTCAAGTTCCTATCGTAAACAAATATGACGCTTATGGATTCGGCGGACATTCAATCGTTAAAGAATACATGAATAGTGACCCAGATTGGGGATTCATCTCTGGTGCTAACTTGAATGACATTGGTTTTGACGATGTTGAAGACGCAATGCGTAATACTTGGAACTATGCAAGTATTTACAAAGAAACATATGCTTTTGAAGATTCATTAGACTATATGGTAACTCGTAAAGGTGGTATTGAACTTTCTAGCACAGAAGTTACCGGTGGCGATGGCAAAAGTTTGTTAGACGCTGCAAACTTAGGTGTAAGTTCAGCAAAAGTTATGTTTAACTCTCCACTTGTTTCAGCATATTTTGATGGTGGTGAAAGAGGCATTGTTCAAATGCAATCTGAATATCTTGTTATGGCTGAAGTTATTGACTTTATCAACCAAAATAACTTTAGACTTCACATTTTAGATATCAACTCTCCACTTATTTCATGGGCAGGTGAAGGCAGTTATAAAGTTGAAAATAAATGGATTAATCCATCAGGTATCGATATTACAAACGGTTCTGGTGGCAAGAAACACACAATTCCATTTATTATTGGTTATTCAGATTCATGTAACGAAACTGAAATGGGTAATGTTTTATATTTCGGTGACGATGTTGGTGGAAACCAAAGCGAACTTAAAGGTGCAAAATATATTATGTGTATTAAGGTTGAAGGAAAATCTAATGCAAAATATATTCCACTTGTAAACAATAAAACATATACTGATCCTGTTACAGGAAATATGTATAACTTTAAATCATCTTATTATTCAGCAAGTTATCAAGGTGTTGTTCTTGCTAAAGGTCTTTTAGATTCAAGTGCAACAAATGCTTACCGTGGTGAACCAACTTACTTTGTAAGCAGCACAAAAACAAAACCAACACTCTTTGATAAAGATGGTGATTTTGTTGGTGATAATGATCCATATTACTATGAAATGGTAATGGGTGGCGGATTCAACCAATTTGCTGAAACTGGTGATTTTGTTAGAAGTTATGATGGTAAAAACGGAGATCCTGACACCGGATATGACTTTAGAGTTGATGGAATCACTTGTTCATTATCTGCTGCAAATTATTATTACGATTTAAGAAGATTTGATGTTGACGGAGATACAACATACGAAAAAGAAATTTACAAAGTTTATAAAGTAAGTACTGATGAAAATGCGGCTCCAGAAGATAAAGAATCAGTTGCAACCCCATCAGCAGATATTATTCGTTCACTTCAAGTTCAACTAAAAAATAGAAAAACTGATCCATATGATATGGTTACTGCGGAATATGGTGGTCAATCAACAGGCAACAGGCATTTGTTTAAGTTCAGTTATGAAGGTTTTGCTTATTACTTTATGCTTGAAGTTGATTCAACTGCTCAAACCGTTTCAGTGTTAACATTTGATGATGTAGGTGGTGCTGATTGGGAAGTTTTGGATATTGATGATTCAAGAACTCATCCATATTCCTATGGTGTTACACTTAACGCATTAACAAGAAAATATTATATTAAATATGATTTTGATCAAGATGGTGATGTTGCTTATAATGTGAGTTTAAATGGAACCGTTGGTTTTACTCCTGATTATTTTGGATATGCAAAAACAGTAACCAAGAGAACAGGCACCAACTCTTCAGCAACAAAAGCAGTTTATCAAACCATTGATATGGAATCATTTAGTGTTGGTGATACAGATAAAACATTATATTTCAATATTGCTTTCAACACTACAAGTAAATATCTCGTTACTATTGGTGATGATGGAAATATCAAGTTTGCAGAGGCTTATGAGCCATCTGCTCAAGAGGCTAATAGCACAGGAATGAGTACGAGAGGCTCTGACCCATTTGTTCAAAGTTCGTCATTTGCTAAGTTCTATTTATATGATTTCTATCATGGTTATCTTGGAACTGAAAATGCTACAACTCATATCATTGAAGGGGCTGTAAGAGAGTATGACCCTGAAAAATCAGGCACAGATGGTATTAGCGATAGTGCTGCAGATCGTCCTGATGAAGATGATGATGACTGGTTCTTTGAATGCAAGGTTGATTCAGATGATTTCTCATTCCCAGCAAAAGAATCATACATTCATTTATATGATGGTAACAGATATGTTGCAACAATTTATAAAGTTGCTGGAAATGACCCAAGCAATGCGATTCCAACAATTGGTCAACTTCCAACAGCAACAACATATATTCTTTATAATGATACAATTTACTACAACATAAGAACTCAAAACGCATTCAAAACTGAAGGCGAAATGGGAACTTATTTTGACAATGTTAAACAGTCAATGGTTATTAGATGTGTTCGTGATAACAGATCAATGATATTCTTTGACTTTGAGTTCTTCCCAGTAACATTTATTCCAAGTCTAAAAATGAGAATTAATCTTGGTTTCTTTACTGAAAGACTTGAAAGAGAATGGATTGGACAAGAATTCTATATTACAGATGGTATTCAATTTGACTATTTCTTTGAGGGTAAAGCCTCACTTATAACATTCTATATTCCAAGTAAAATCAGTTATTGGATTATCCTTGTCGCTTCGGCACTGATGATAAAAGTTCTGGGAACGGCAATATGGGGTGTTATTAAGAGAATTTATGAAATTACATTGTTCTTTATTGCTGCACCTGCTGTGGCTTCAACGATTCCACTTGATGATGGACAGAAGTTTACGACGCAGATACAGCAGCCACTGGTCCGAAAAGTCCTGGGCACATACGGAACGATGCTGGGTATAAATGTATTCTTTATACTGCTATATCCGGTTAAATCATTGTCGCAGATATTCACGCCGGAAGATATTGCGACATCTAATAATTATTTCTTAAAGAATTTCTTCTCGATATTTGGTCGAGAATTCCAAGCAAAAATGCTTAATATGTATGTTTACATATTATTTGTATTAGTTGCATTCACAATGATTAGTGCACTTCCTGGTGTTATCGCTCAAATGCTTGGTGCTGAAGATGTTCACAAAAATGGTGAACAAACCAAAAAGCAGGCTGCAAGTGATGTTAAAGGTGCTAT
>JAFQBZ010000142.1 GCA_017399515.1 Clostridia bacterium
GCTAAAAGTTACACAAGCTTCTTTGTTTAAAAATTCTGCAAGTTCTTCTTCAAGTGCTAAATGAAGTTTTGTTGTTCCATTTAAAAATCTTGAACCAGAACAGCCTGTTCCAAATTCTTCAGTTGCTTTAACTGCGGCAGCAATAACTCTAGGGTCACTTGTAAGACCTTGATAGTTGTTTGAACCAATCATAATTTTTCTGCCACCTTCCATATTAACAACGGTGTCTTGTTTTGATTCAAGAGTATGAAAGTAAGGATAAATTCCTGCTTTTTTCACTTCTTCAACAATTGTGTAGTCTTTACATTTTTGAAATAAGTCCATTTTAATCTCCTAGTCCATTAATGGCTACATTATACTACAATTTATTTCAACTTGCAAAATATTTTGTTTGATATTAGCCAAATTTTGTATATAATAAGATTATGAGAAAAAACAAATATATAAAAATGTTCATTAACGAAGACTACTTCGAATTTCCAGATGGTTTTTTAAAATCAAAAATCACAGCGCATAAGTTCAATTATATAAAAAATAAAATTAATATTATGCACCCATTTTTGTTTGTATGCAATAAAACCACCCTTTATGATAAAGCCCTTATTAGCAACACCTTGAAAGGACACTTTGTTTTTTTGAAAGATTCTGTCATTCAAAAACTTTATGATGGCACTCTTTCAAGCGATGAAAGAAAACAAATTTTAAGTTCTTTTGCAAGACTTAAAGAGGCTTTAATTTCTGTTGTTGTGTTCCCAGAAAAAAATATAACAATTTATGGAAGCACAGACAAAGTAAGCGAAACTGTAACACAATTTTTGCATGAAACAAAATATAACATTAAGTTTTTAAGTTTGGTTGGAACATATTTTGCTGCACCAATTTGGGCTAAACAAATAAGACGCTGCGAAACGAGATTCCACAATCAATTCACTTTTAAATACGCAAGCAGAGATGGTTTGACAAGTGAAGAAATTTGTGAAGCATTCAACAACTATATGCCTTCATCGGCAACAATTTATTCACATAAATATAATCCATACATTTATTCAAACACAAAAGCAGAAGGACTTGAATCAATTTTTTATGCCTGCCCTAACTGTAAAAGTTTATTTTCTATTTATTCAGAATTCAATTGCATTAAATGTAAAAATTGTGGAATGGCTGTTGAGTGTTCAACAAATGGCAACTTCTTGCTTTCAAGCAATATCACAGACTTTGACAGTTTTGCCGAATTTCAATATGATGTTTTGAAAAATCAGTTTTTCGATGACAAGAAATTGATGATTAAATATCCAAATATTCATGTTCTAAAAAAACTTGAAAATGAAAATAAAGAAACAATCACAGTTGCATCACTTGAAGTTTATTGCAATCACTTTAAACTCAATTTTTTAGACGGAACTGAGACCTTTAAAATTAAAGATGTTAAAGAAACAATTTACCATAGTGGCAACATTTTAGAGATTAAACTAAACAACAAAAAATCTTTTATGATTCGTGGAGATAACAAAGAAAACTTCTTGATTATCACTGATTTAAAAAGAGTTTATGATGAAATTTAAAAATAAGATATTAATTTATCTTATTTTTATTTTGCACAAATTTTTCTTTTTATCTAAATAAATATGGAACTTGAATAACTTTCAAGTTAGAATTTTTTAAAATTACATTACAAAAATAAAAGTATGTGTTAAAATTAACTCATATAAGGAGCATTTTATGGAAAATAAAAATACTTTTGGAAGTTATTTAAAACAAAAACGACAAGAAAAAAACTTAACTCAAAAAGAACTCGCAAAACAACTTTATGTTTCAGAGTCTGCTGTTAGCAAATGGGAAAAAGATGTTGCTCACCCAGACATTACATTAATTTCAAAACTTGCTGAAATTTTAGATGTAACCGAACATGAACTCATCACTGCAAGCACAGATGTTGAATTAAAAAAAGAAAAAGTTGAAGCACGAAAATGGCGAATTTTTTCTAAGTCTTGGACAATGTTTTTTAGCATTGCATACATCGTTGCACTTATTCCCTGCTTTATTTGCAACTTAGCGGTAAATAAAACTCTTTCATGGTTTTGGATTGTTTTGTTTTCACTTGTGCTTTCATTCACTTTTACAAACCTGCCAAAACTTATAAAAAAACATAAACTTATAATACTTCCCGCATCAATGTATGCCGCTCTTATTGTTCTTTTAGGTGCTTGTACTATTTACACTAAAGGCAATTGGTTTGCAATTCCTGCTGTTGCTATTTTGTTTGCACTAGTTATCATTTTTGTTCCAATTTATATTTCAAAATATAAAATTTTTGAAAAGATTAAAAAATATAAAGATTTTATTTCAATAGCGATTGATTTTGTTATGTTAAATATACTTTTAATCACAATTGACATATTCTGCGTGGTTAATAAATATTCTTCAAGCCATTGGTATTTCTCACTTGGGCTTCCTATTGCACTTTGTTGTTTCTTGATTTTAAATCTTTTAATGAGTGTTAGATTTTTAAAAACAAACAAACTAATCAAAACAAGTTTGATATTATATTTTTTTAATTTAATTTATTTAATTGTTCCTTTTATTAAAACTTCAAGCAAATCACTTACACAAGAACTAAATGACATCAACATCTTTAATGCAGATTTTTCAAAATGGATTGATTCCACACTTGAGCCAAATATTCATCTTATAATATTCTTATGTTTATTTGTAACAGCAACACTTCTTTTTATTTTTGGATTGATTAAACATTTCAAAAGAAATAAAACAACTAAAAATTAAACACTAAAAAACACTTTATCGTCTTTGATAAAGTGTTTTGTTTTTACGCAAAAATTTCTTAAATTTGCCTAAATATATATAATTTTTCAATTTTAAATGAGATTTTCTGCAGTTTTTCCAGAAAGTCTTGCTTCCATGTCTTCTTTCATTTCAAACTCATTTAAGTTTGAATAATTTTGTTCATGGGCAAGCACAACGCTTGAAAGAGAAATTTCATAAGCCACCTTGCTTTCAACAGTTCCATCATCTTTATGTTTTTGATATCTTCTGCTTTGAATTCTTCCCTGAACTTCAAGTTTTTCACCAACCTCTAAATCACGAACAAATCTTGCATTTCTTCCCCAAGAAATACAAGGCAAATAGTCGCTCTTATTATATGCTCTGTTAACAGCAAGAAGCATATCACATATTTCTCTGCCAAATGGTGTTGTTCTGTAAATCGGTTCTTTGCAAATATAACCAATTAAATAAATTTGGTTAATTTCACTCATATCTTTTGGGTTTACTAATTCTTTGACAAAAATTGTAAGCATCAATTTGCTTCTGCCATTTTCAAGTTTGTTATAACTTCTAAATTGACCAACAATGCCAATTTCATCACCAATTTTAAAATTTTCAATTAATCTTTCAGAGATTGTAACAGGAAGCACATCAACTTCTTCAGATAACCTTTCAACCTCTACAAACATTTCAAAAAATCCTTCTCCCATAACAGTATGCGAATATGTTGGAAGTTCTTTAATTTTGCCTTTTAATAACACATGGTTATTATTTTCATATAATAAGTTGTTCATTTCTAATTCCTTATGTTTATTTTAATTTTTGTAATCCATTATTATCGATATGATAGTTTTCTTCATAGACCAACTCTGAAATTTTAACCATTTTATACCCTTCGATTTTTAAATGATTTATAATTATTGGCAATGCCTCTAAAATGTGATCAGAGTTATTGTGAAACAAAATAATTGAACCATTTTTAACGCCTTGTTTAACTCTTGTAAAAATTTCATTTGCAGACAAGCCTTTCCAATCTAAACTGTCAACATCCCACTGAATTGTTTTTAATTTAAGACTGCCTGCAACTTCGATAAGCGAATCGTTATAATCTCCAAATGGCGGTCTAAAAAAACCTACCGGTTTTCCGGTGATTTTTGTGATTAATTCCATTGAAGTTTTAAGTTCATTATTCATTTGAGATTTTGAAAGTGTGCTCATTTTTGGGTGTGTGTTTGAATGTGTTCCAATATCAAACCCAGCCTCATCAATAAGTTTAACTTTATCTGCATTTTGCTCTGTCCAAAATCCAACCAGAAAAAATGTTGCACTAACGCCGGCGTCTTTTAGTGTTTTTATAATTTTTTCAGTTTTATCTGAACCCCATGCTGCGTCAAAAGTCAACGCCACTTTCTTTTCGTTTGTTTCAACACTATAAATTGGAACAAGCCTTTTTGCATATCCAAAATATATAGTGCCTGTATTTGTTATCACTACTAATGAAGCCAACAAAATAGCCACCAAACCGCAAATAAATACGCCTGCGATTGATTTCATTTTTGCACACAATATCTTCATACAAATTACCTCTATATTTTAATAAATCTTAACTTTAACTTCAAAAATAATACACCTCTATTTTCGAAGTTTATTGTCTAAGTTTGTCGAAATATGTAAACTTTTCTAACCAGCATTTCTATAATATAAGATACGCATAAAAACTTATAAATATTACAAAAAAGAAAGCAAATTTTGCTTTCTTAATTTTGTGTCATTTTCTTTTTTAATTGTTCTATAATTTTTGACTCCATTCTTGAAACTTGAACCTGCGAAACATTCAAAAGTTCAGCAACTTCGCCCTGAGTTTTACCCCTATAATAACGCAAAAGAATAATCTTCTTCTCTTTCTCTGGAAGATTATTAATTTCGCTTTTTAATATGAATTTATCGAGTATTTCTTCATTTTTATCTTCACAAACAAACTTATCAATAACATTTTGACTGTTTGGATCATCTTCATCAATTTTTGCATTTAATGAAATTGTTTGTTGGCATGAATCTAACGCAATAATAACATCTTCTTTTTCAACATTAAACTCTTTTGCAAGTTCGTCAATTGTTGGAACTTCTTCAAGTGCATTTCTCTTTTTTTCAATATATGATTTTAGTTTTATTGCAAGAGTTTTAATTGACCTTGAAACCTTCACTGCACCATCGTCACGAAGAAATCTTTTTATTTCACCTGAAATCATTGGAACAGCATAAGTTGAAAACTTCACATCAAATGTTTCATTAAAATTTTTTATTGCCTTTAAAAAACCAACACAGCCAATTTGATATAAATCGTCATATTCAACACCTTTGTTGAGATAACCTTTAACAATTGCCTTTATCAGCGGAAAATTCCCACTAATAAGTGTTTCCGTTGCTTCATTGTCACCTTCTTTAGACCTTTTTATAAGTTCGTTTGTTTGACTCGAATCAATCGGTTTATAACCTTCCATTAACCCCTAATCACCTTTTGCATATGAACAATAAGACCTGAACCTTTTTCACCTGAATCATTTGATTTAACTTCTAATGTGTTCATAAATGAATCCATTAAAGTGAAACCCATGCCTGAATGTTCTTCTTCGGTTTTGGTTGTAAAGAATGGCTGAATTGCCATATCAATATCAGAGATTCCAATTCCGTTGTCGATAACTTTGATGTCAACAACATTATTTTCAATCCCCACTTCAAGAACAATTTTTCCTCCTTTGTCTTCATAGCCATGAACTATTGAATTTGTAACGGCTTCACTAACTGCAGTTTTTATGTCATTAATTTCTGAAAGCGTTGGTTTTAACACAGTGCAAAACATTGCAACTGTGTTTCTTGCAAAACTTTCATTGACCTTTTTTGCCTCAAACTCAAGTTTAAAATAATTATCAAATGCCATATAGCCTCCTTAACATACTTTTGGAATAATTTGGTATATTCCTGTCATCTCAAAAATTCTATTAACATAAGAAGTTGGATTTTTTATATATATGCTTATATCCTGTTTCGAAAATTTATTATAACGACCAAGAAGCATTCCTATTCCTGTGCTATCCATAAACGAAACCTTTGAAAAATCTAACACTAATTTCGATTTTGAAAATGATTCATTTTTTAATAAATCATCTAATGAAATTCGCACATATTCCGCCGAACACTCGTCAAGTTCTCCTGAAAGTTCAGCATAAATGCAATCGTTGTCGCCCGTATATTTGATTTCCATAACTTATCCTCCTCATATAAAAATGATAACACTAAAATTATTTTTAACTTTTGCGATTTTAGGCTTATAACACTAAATTTTAGTGTTTTTTGCACTTTATTAATGTTTTTTATCGCACGAAAAAAAGACGGCGTTTTTGCCGTCTTTTTTGTCTTTTAAATTATTTCTTTAAACATTGAATCAGTTAAGTTTATTGTGATTTTTGTTATTGAACTATCTGCTTCTTGAATGTGAAGCACAACTTTTGTTGTTTCTGTTTTGCTTGCCATTAAAAGAATATTATTCAAATCATAAAACTCTAGTAAATTATAACTTGTTTGTTCATCGTTAAATGAAATTGCTGAAATAATTTTTCCGGTTTCAATTCCAAGTGAAACCGCACTTGCTGAAGATTCTTTAACCACAACATTTCTTTTTCTTACCCATGAACCACTGTTTGAATCATAATGATAATCACTTTGCCCATTTTCAACGGTGAATCCCAAACTTGCAGTTGTTGCTTGAAGTGCCGAAATTCTAGTTTGTGCCCCATCACAATCTGCAATAATTTTATCTGCTAATCTTGAAGCAATATTGATTGGAATCGCAAACCCAACATTGTCATATTCTTCACTGACAATTTTTCCATTAACAATACCAACAAGTCTGCCACCAGCATCATAAAGACCACCACCAGAATTTCCCGCATTAATCGCAGAAGACACACGAATAAGTCGCATATCAACTGATTTTGTTGGGTCTAAAAGTGATTGAAACTTTGTATACTCTGAAATCGCACTCACATCGCCTGATGTTGAAGTTAAACAAAGTGCTTTAACATAAGAATCTTTCAAACTATTAACATAAGTTTCAGCGCTTCCTCTATCATTAACATTTGATGTATCAACCAAAAGTGGATTTCCAACAGCAATAACTGTTTCACCTTCGTCTAAGTCTTTGCTATCACCAAGATCAACAGCCTTATAATCACCCTCAAACAACTTTGCATTGTTTGGTGATTTATTTCTTTCAACCTTTAACACTGCAATGTCATTGTCTGCACTTCCTCCAACAAATGATGCTGAAAGTTCATATTCTGCTGATTGATAGCCATAAAGATAAATTCCATAACTGTCTAAAAAGTGAGTTTCTATTGGCGCTTCAACCGCATCAACTTTTTCAATATACTTAGCATTTCCTGTTGTTTTAACATCTGCATCATCATAAGTTGCTGTGAACATTGTTTCACTTAAAATATTTCCAAAATAATCTATTGTTAGTTTGTTATAAACTCTGTAATTATCTTCATCACTAACATAATTTGAAGCATAAACAACATGATAATTTGTGATTATGTATGCAACATCATCACTTTCATCAGGGGTTTCCATTCCTTCAATTTTATAAATAACACCAGAACCCGCTGAAACACCAATTGAAGCATATTTATTATAATAGTTTTGATCTGTGATAATTTGATAAGCCTCTCCGCCACCAGTTAAAACCGCATCGGTAACATAAAGAATTGGTTTATCTAAACAAAATGAATAACAAATGTCAACTGTTGAACGAAGTGCAGATGCGGTTGAAAGTTCAACAGCAGTCGCAGTTTCATCAACATCTAAAATATTATCTGGATAAATTTGCATTATAAACTCTGAAAGTGTCATATCTGCAGTTGTTAAGTTATTTTCATCTAAATACGCCTTATAAACATCTTCAATAGTTACATTTGAACCATTTTTGCCGTGTAAACTTTTTAAATATTCATATTCACTTCCGGAAAATTCTCCATTTTCAACAGCAAGTTCATATGCAGAAAGCCCATCTCTGCCATCTTTCGCGTTTGATTTATTAATTCCTGTGTAAATTGTAAACACAGCCATAACAACAATCATACTAAGCGCAAATATATTAAATTTTTTATTATCCATTTTTATCTCCTAATTTATGAAAGTCCAACAATTGTTCCGTCTGATAAAATATCAATTCTTTCAGCATTTGGAACTTTTGAAAGCCCTGGCATCAACATCATGTTTCCTGCAATTGCAACAATGAAACCAGCACCAGACCTAATGTGAAGATTTTGAATAAACAACCTAAAGTTTTTAGGTGCACCAATTTTATCTTTATCATCAGATAAACTGAACTGTGTTTTTGCAATAATTACAGGAAGTTTGTCAAGCCCTGCCTTTTTGATAAACTTAATTTTTGCAAGTGCTTCATCTGAAAAATCTGCACCTTCGCCACCATAAATATTTTTAACAATATCTTCAATTTTTGTTTCAATTGAATCATCTAAATTATACGCAAATTTAAGTTTTTTATCATCAATATTTGAAAGTACTGCTTTTGCAAGGTCAATAGTGCCTTCGCCACCTTTTGCAAAACATTCATTAACAACAGCGTCAACACCTCTTTCTTTGAGTTTCGAAATCACAAGAGCAATTTCTTCTTCTGTGTCTGTTAAGAACTTGTTGATTGTAACAACAACATTAACACCAAAAGTGTTCTTTAAAGTGTCAATATGATGATATAAGTTATCAAGTCCCTTTTCAACCAAAGCAAGACCATCACCCTTCAAGGCGCAGCCCAGC
>JAFQBZ010000143.1 GCA_017399515.1 Clostridia bacterium
AAATTGCATAAATTGCACAAAGTTCAAAAGAAAGTTTCACTGCACTGTTAGAAGCGGAAAGTAACCCTGACAAAACTTGTGTTGGGTCAAAAAGACAAATTGCAACAATGCTTGAAATGAAAAGAATTATCCAAATTTTATTCATAATAAATTTTATGAAATAAAAGTTAGTTTTATGAGGCAAAATTATGATTGATACACATGCACACTTGCTTAGTTTTAAAGATGTTGATGAGATAATAAGGTCAATGGAAGATGATGAACTTGAATATATTGTGAATATTGGAACAACTGTTAAAGATTCAAAAAAAGGAATAAGACTTGCAGAAAACTATGAAAGAGTTTACACAACAGTTGGCATATACCCAGAGTTTTCACTTAATGTAAAAGAAGAAGATTTAAAAGTGATTGAAGAACTTGCAAAGCATGAAAAAGTTGTTGCAATTGGAGAGATTGGTCTTGATTATCACAGACCTGAACATGATAAAAAATCTCAAAGAGAATTATTTATTCGTCAACTTGAAATTGCTGACAGGCTGGGTCTTCCATTTTGTATACATTGCAGAAATGCCGCTGATGATGTTTATGAAATTTTGTTAGAAAACAAACACTTGATAAATCATGGTGGGTTGATGCACTGCTATAGTGAAGGTAAAGAATATGTGCAAAAATTTTTGAGTCTTGGATTACATATCAGTTTTTCAGGAGCAATTACTTTTAAAAAGAATGATAGGTCATTTTTAAAAGATATTCCACTTGATAAAATTTTGGTTGAAACTGATGCCCCTTATCTTTCGCCGGAACCTTTTAGGGGAAAAGAAAACAGACCAGAAAGAGTTAGAGTGACAGCGAAAAAAATTGCTGATGAACTTGAAATAGATTATCGTGAGTTTGAAAAACAAGTTTCAAAAAACGCAAAAGAGTTCTATTTTAAGATAAAAAACATATAAAAACAATAAAAAGGTGCAAAAATTATGGAAAAATTTGATTTTAAAAAGAAATTTGGTCAAAACTTTTTAAAAGACGCAAATCTGCTTTCACAAATTGTTGAAAAAGCAGGGGTGACTGCTGAAGATGTTGTTGTTGAGATTGGTGCAGGCAAAGGTGCTCTTACAGAAGTTCTTTCAAAAAACGCAAAAAAGGTTTATTCTTTTGAAATTGATAGTGAATTATTTGAGTTTTTGGGTGAAAAATTTAATAATACAAATGTTCAAATGATTTTTAAAGATGTTATGAAAGTGACAGATGATGAACTTAATGAAATGGTTGGTGGAAAGTTTAAACTTGTTGCAAACCTTCCTTATTATGTTACATCGCCAATCATCACAAGGTTTTTGCAAAATGAAAATATGGAGTCACTTACCGTTATGGTTCAAGAAGAAGTTGCTGACAGAATTGTTGCTTCGCCAAAAACAAAAGATTATGGTGTGCTTACTGTTATTTGTCAAATTTTTGGGGAACCTAAAAAGGCAATAAGAGTTAACAGAAAAATGTTTTATCCTGTGCCTAATGTTGATTCGGCGGTTGTTCGAATTGACAAAAAGGAAGCACTTGTTGAAGACTTTTCAAAATTTATTTCATTTGTGAAACAAGCGTTTTCAATGCGAAGAAAAAAACTTTCAACAAATCTTGAAACATCAAAACTTAAAAAAGGTGAAATTGAGAAACTTCTTTTAGAAAACGGTTTTAGTGAAATGACCAGAGCAGAAGAATTATCTATTGAAGATTTCAAAAAATTGTATAATTTATTTAGTGGCAAAATGTAATAGTAAATGGTGTTTTCATTAAAATTTGATATACCAAATTATTGGTTTTAAACTTAAAAAACGCCTTGACAAAGAGAGTCAAACATTTATAATAATATTGAAGTAAAATTATACTTAAATTTGAAAGAAAAAACTTTCAAGTTAAACATGAGGGCTTTATGAAGAAAATTTTAAAACTTACACTTTCAGTTGCACTTGCATTTGTTTGCATTTTTTCATTCACTGCGTGCAAAAAGAAAGTTTCAGACACAACTGTAGACACATCTAAAGTTTTATCTGTTAATGGGGTTAACACTAATGGTGGAATGACTGTTGTTCATGATGGTTATTTATACTTTATTAACGGTGTTAAAAACAATGATGGAACAACTTTAGAAGATAACACTCAAGCAGCAATTTGCAGAGTTAAATTTAATGCATCAACAAATGCGGTTGATGATGATACTTATGAAGTTGTTGTTGATAATCTTGTTGGTTATAAGAATGGTTCTATTCATTTCTTCGGTGATTATATGTATTACGCTACACCATGCACTGACAAAAACAATAAGGCAACAGTTCTTTACAACAAGACAACATTTATGAGATATGACCTTGTAAATGAAAAGTCTTATGAAATTTACACAACTGTTAAAAATGATGCAGAAGAAACAATTTCTTATGCTTACTATGTTGTTGGTGACAATCTTTACTTGGTTGTTTACGAAAAGAACAATGCAACAATCACAAGTTTGAAAGTTGGCAAAGATGTTGAAACTGCTTATGTTTTAAGTGATGTAACATCATGCGTTCTTAGTGAAAACACAGGAAAGTGTGTAACAACCGGCGCTTCAAAAGATGCTAACAACTTTGTATTCTACACAAAAGCACATGAAGATGTAAGTTTAGACCCTGTTCAAACAGGAAACAAAGTTTACAGAACTGCTCCAAGTGCAAACACATCAGTTGAAGTTTATAAGGGTGGCGAAAGCATTTCTATTCTTTCAATTAGAAATGGTTCACTTGTTTATGCTTCAGGAACAAAACTTTATGCTAAAAAGATTGCTGGAACTGAAGCAGATTCTTTAACACTTGCAGATTCAAATGTTATTGATCATAAATATTCTTCAGACACAAGTTATATGTTCATTGAAAACACTGATGGTTCAATTTCAGTTTTATTCTATGATTCAAAAGCATACAACTTAAACATCATTACTTGGAAAGATTCAGTTCTTGAAACCGTTACAATTCAAGAATTCACAAGTGATGATAAGTTTGAATTTATCACTATTGCAAAAATAACAGAAACAGAAGAACCAGCAAACGAAGGCGATGACCCAATCACTCATGAAGTTACCAATTTGATTTATATCAACAACAAAAAACTTTATAAGATTGAAATTGCTTTTGATGGTGATTATTCAGAATCAGTTTTTGCTGAACCAATTCTTCTTACAAACTCAGAAGTTTCAAGCGCAACAGGCTTGATTGTTCCAGAAGTTATTGGTGATTATATTTATGTTATGTCTTCACTTGATTCAAAAACATATCTTCACAGAACAGATATTACTATTGAAGTTAATGCTTCAGAACTCGAAGAAGATGATGACAAAAAAGCAACATTCATTGGAATTAAAGAATAATAAAAAACAGGGGAAACCCTGTTTTTTTGTGCATTAAATTTGGCAAAAAGAAAACCCTTGCTTGATTAGCAAGGGAATTTTTAATGAGTTTCTTTATAATTTTTAAGTGCTTTAGCAAGTTGGTCTGGGCAAGATGTATTGTTTCTGCACTTGATTCCTTCTAAAAGGGAAATAACTTCATCAATAGGTCTGTTTGTTGCAAGTTTTGAAACACCTTGAGTGTTTCCTGCACAACCACCAATGAACTTAACGCTTTTTAAAATGTTGCCATCAACTTCAAATTCAATGGTTCTTGAACAAACACCTGTGGTTTTATAACTTTCCATATTACTCTCCATCAATCAAAATTTTATATAAATCACCATAAACTTCGCTGGCTGCGTTGTCCCACTTTTTGTAAACAGTTGTGGCTTCAGCACGGTTTGCAACATTTAAAACAATTTCGAGTTTTGTGCTTGTTGGGTCAGTGATTTTAAGTCTAACGGTGTATGTGCCGTCTTTATTTTTGAAATAGTCTTTGAAATATTCTTGCTTTCTTTTAAAAGTTTGACGGTTTTTTCTTATAAAAGCCCTGATTTCATCTCTTATTGATGATGGAACTTTCATAAAAAAGTATGACACGCAGTTGCGACCTTCTTGAGTAATTTTGTAATACTCTGAATTTCCGTTGCCGGTTGTGGCTAAGAATCTTGCGTCAACAAGTTCAGGAAGCGCCTCGGTTAGTGTCATATATGACAGCCAATTGTTTTGGCTGCAACACATTTCGTTTAAAGTTTCGGCTGTAACGGGAATTTCCATCTGGTCAAAAACATATAATAAAATCAATTTACTAACAGTTGAGTCCATAAAAAATCCTTAAAATATATAGTGATATAACTATATCATAGAAAAGAAAAAAAATAAATACTTTAAACGCAAAATAAAATTTTTATGCAAGTTTTTTTTAATGAGTTAAAATTTTGTTGTGTTATTTTCGTTCGTTTGTTATATTATTATTGTGGGTGAGAGTGATGACAAACGAAAAAAAATTAGAGAATATTCAAGAGTTTTTGATTAGTGTCAAGAATATGCTTGAATCGAAATATATTCTTGTTGATAGAAGAGTTTCTGATATTCTTCGTTCAATTGCAAATACTAACGATGTTTATAACCTTATTGCTGAATGTATGATTAACTTCGATTTTGGTTATGAATGGCGTAAGGCAACAAGTGGAAACTTTTTAAGGCTTCCTGAAACCGATTCGAAAAAAATAGCATTCATATTTTGTATGCTTAACAACATTGACGACAGAAAACTTGATATCACTGAAATTTTGGAAAGATATTTTTCTTATGACCTTGCATATTCGTCTTATGACCAATTTTGCAGGTATGTGATTGTTGAGTTTAGAAGACTTATTTTAAAACTTTTAAACATTGAAATTCCTGCGCCAAAGCCTGTAAAATTTAGGGCTCCAGAAATTGAAGTGTTAGAAGAAAAACACGAAACTGATGATTTTGAAAAACTTTCAATAGTGCTTCGTGAATTTATTAAATTTTTAGGGGAACAGAAAAAACTTAAAAATTGTTTAATGCAAAAATATGACCTTATTGCAGTTGCTTCAACCTTTGAACAGGTTGCAAGAAACAAACAAGTTGAATATTTTTATGCATTTTTAGTAACTTTAAATTCAGTATCTCCAAAGAATAAAGAGATTCGAATTATGCTTGCAGATATAAATAAATTTGCAAGTTCACTTATTTCAAAAGGAAAGTAGGGGTTATTATGGAAGAAGAGGTAGTTCTTGCAAACTATACCGATGAAGAACTTTTAGATGCAAAGCAAAAACTTGAAATCGAGTATGGAAAATATGTTGATGAATGGGCACGCGAAGTGGCTTATTTGATTAATGAAAAAAATGTTGATCCTTATTCATATTGGGGCGAAAAGAAAGTTAAAAAGGTAACAAAAAAATACACAAACATCACTTCAGACATTCAACTTGCTCTTGAGAAACTTGCCGTTGAACTTCAAAAGAGAGATAATTATAACTTTGAGCAAAGTTTCATTGGTGGTAAAAGTTATTTTGACGAAACCTTAACAGAAAAAGAGTTCTTTGAAAAAGAACAACTTAAAACTTTGAAATATAGAAAGTTAATCGGTCAAGAAGAAGATGATGAATAATTTTTGTGTTAACAACAAAAATTTATTTTTAAAAAACATTGCATTGTAAATATTTTTATGCTATAATGCCAATGTTGATATGGCATCATAGTCTAGCGGTTAGGACACACGCCTCTCACGCGTGGGACCGGAGTTCGATTCTCCGTGGTGCTACCAATAATAAAAAAAGGAAGAACGAAGGTTCTTCCTTTTTTGTTGCAGCACGACAAGAAAAAGAACTTGCGATAGCAAGTTCGTCAGCCGAGCAAGGCGAGGGTCACGAGCAAATGAGAAGATTGATAGAAATGTAAAAATGTTATAAAATGTGAGAGTGAGTAAAAATAAATAATTTGGCGAGTATTGTTTGTGGTGCATAGAGAGATAGTTTGTTGAAGAACGAAAGTTCTTCCTTTTTTGTTGCAGCACGACAAGAAAAAGAACTTGCA
>JAFQBZ010000144.1 GCA_017399515.1 Clostridia bacterium
AAGTTATTGATAAAGAAATTAAAGACCCACTTGCTGAAATGATTATTTCAGGTGAACTTCAAGATAATTCGGCTGTTCGTGTTGCGGAAGTTGGTGGTAAATTTGATTTTCAAGTTTTGTGCTAAACATATAAAATATTGTTTTACAAAGTCATAAACAGTTTGATATAATTAAGGTAGAACAAAATAGGAGGTTAGAATTATGAAAATTGAAATTGTTCAAAGAAATTATGCTGCTAAAGAAAAACTAACAGACCTTATTGATAAAAAGGTACAAAAGTTTGAAAAGTACCTAGGTGATGGCGCAAGCGCTAAAGTTGTTCTTTCTAAAACAGGTGCTTTAGAAAGATATAAAATGGAAGTCTCTTTAAAGGGCAAAAACACATTTGTTAGAAGTGAAGTTCAATCTGACAATATGTATGCTAATTTAGACCTTTGCCTTTCTAAACTTGAAAGACAAGTTGTTAGAATTGCTGGAAAGAATAAAGATAGCAACAAAATCGCTGTTGATCCTGCAACACTCTTGTTCTTTGATGAAATTCCTGAAGTTGAACCAGCAAAAATTGTTAAACACAAAGAGTTTGAACTTGATAGAATTTCAGACGAACAAGCGGTTGAACAAATTGAACTTTTAGACAACAGTTTCTATATTTATAAAGATATGGAAACAGGAAATGTTAATGTTCTTTACAGAAGAGCAGATGGTGACTATGGTGTTATCAAAACAAAATAGGTAAAACAAAAAGCACTTGAATTTCAAGTGCTTTTTTATTTTGTAAATTTATTTACTAGATTGATTTATTGTGTTATAATCAAGGCGTGAAAGGAGAATGAAAAGTGTTTTTTGAAACAAAAAATTTATGTTTTTCATATTATAAAAGTCCACTTTATTTGAAAGATGTGAATTTTTCTATTGCAAAAAATTCAAAAACCATGGTTCTTGCTTCGAAAGATTCAGGAAAAACAACTATTTTGAAAGTGCTTTCAGGTTTTGAAGATTCAAGATTTGGAAATATTTATCTTAATGGAAAAGAACTGAAAGAAATTAGTGATAAAGATAAAAATTTTTCATTAGTTCTTGCTGACTTGATTTTGTTTGAAAGAAAAACAATCAAGCAAAATTTAGATTATCAACTTCAAATGGCAGAGATTGAAGGAGTTAATGATGAATCTTTATCTGCCTTATTAAATGAATTTGATATAGATAGTGATTTAAAAGTTAAAGTTAAGAAACTATCACTTTTAAATAAACGAAAACTTCAAATAGTAAGAGCAATTTTAAAGAAGCCTCAAATTTTGTTTTTAGATGATCAATTTGAGGGTTTAAATAATGATGAAATTCAAAATATGTTTCAAATTTACCAAAAATTATTAAAAATGAAGGATTTAACTTTTGTTTTTACTATTGGTGATGAAACCTATAAGAAATTAAGAAATCAACTTTCACAAGAAAATTTTAGTAAAGTTGTTTACTTAAATTTATCAAAGACTTACGAATTTAAGACATTAGTTGACTTTGAAAAGGCTTATCTTTCACTTGATTCTTTAAAATTTTTAGAAAATGTTAACTTGGTTACTCGTTATATTGAAAAGGAAGATAAGACTTACACTCTTTTAAATGGAGAGATTATTCAGTTTGTGTTTGACATTAAATTTAACAAAGCATTAGATGCTTTAAACCTTGGATTTGCCGAGATTGAAGAGGTTGAAGTTGTTCTTCTTTGCGATGAAAAATTAGATGAAATTGATGAAAAAAAGTTTAATGAATTATTAAAATCTAACAAGTGTATTATATTTTCGAAACTGACTGAAAATCGTATTATTTAAATTTTTAGACAATATATTTTAAAATTATTGAAATATTAAATTTTATTTGTTATAATATGCTATGGTTAAAAGGAGAAGAGTATGGATTATTTATCTGGAAAACAAATTGGTCAAAGTGCTTCAGAAAAGCCAGAAAAGACTAGCAAAAGATCTAAAAAAGATGAGTCAATTTTTTCTGCGTTTTGCAATACTGCTATTTCATGCTTAAATCCTGATGAGCAAGCAGATATTTGCGAAAGATTTTTGAAACCAGAAATTATTTCTGTTATGAAAGATCAAGAACTTATTGAATGCATCAATGCGTTCTTTAAGAACAATCTTAACATTTCAGAAACAAGCCGAAATGCGTTTCTTCATAGAAATACTTTGCTTTATCGTATCGAGAAGATTTATAAAATCACAGGGCTTAATATCCGTAATTTTGAAGAGGCTATGAGTTTTAGACTTCTTACTATTGTTTATGATAAAATGCGCGAAAGGATTGGAAGAAAATAATGAAAACAAGCGTTTTGGCGATTATTAATAAGTTTGATGAACTTTATGTTGACCCAGAATGTGAACTTGTTTTTAACTCTGATTATGAACTTTTGGTTGCTGTGATTTTGTCTGCGCAATGCACAGATAAAAGAGTAAACAAAGTTACGGCTGAATTATTTAAAGACTATAACACTGCAGAGAAAATGATAACATTGTCACAAGAAGAATTGGAAACTAGAATTCGTCCTTGTGGCTTTTTTCATAACAAGGCTAAACATATTTTAGATATGTCACATGACTTGGTTTCTAAGTTTGATGGAAAAGTTCCTTCAAATAAAAATGACTTAAAGTCACTTGCTGGGGTTGGAGAAAAAACGGCAAATGTGGTGCTTTCATTAGCATTTAAGATTCCTGCAATTGCTGTTGATACTCATGTTTTTAGAGTTTCAAACAGAGTTGGGCTTGCAAGTGGAAAGACTGTTTCAAAAGTTCAATCAGATCTTGAAAAAAATTTACCGAAAGATAAATGGATAAAAATGCATTATGCACTTGTGCTTCATGGAAGATATGTTTGCAAATCGCAAAGACCGCTTTGTGAAACTTGTGAACTTTCAGGGCTTTGCAAATTTTATAAAAATAAAAAATAATTGGAGAGATTATGTATTTAGATAGAGTTAAAATCTTTATTAAAGCAGGCAATGGTGGAAATGGTAAAACAAGTTTCCACACAGAAAAATATGTCGAAAAAGGTGGACCTGATGGTGGCGATGGCGGACACGGTGGGTCTGTCGTTTTTGTTGCTGATAGAGGAATTGATAACTTAATTGATTTTAGATTTACAAAGCATTTTAGAGCAGAAAATGGTGCAAATGGCGGAAGTGCACTCATGCGAGGAAAAAATGGTAAAGACTTAATCATTAAAGTTCCTTGTGGAACAGTTATTCGTGATAATGAAACTGATAAAATTATTTGTGACTTATTTGAAGATGGTTCATCAATCACTGTGCTCAAAGGTGGTCTTGGTGGTCTTGGAAATGCTAGATTTAAGTCTTCAACCAGACAACGCCCATCATTTTCACAAACAGGTCAACTTTGTGAAGAAAAAGAAGTTATTTTAGAGTTAAAAACCATTGCAGATGTTGGCTTGATTGGTTTTCCTAATGTTGGAAAGAGCACAATTTTATCAATGCTTACAAACGCAAAACCAAAAATTGCAAACTATCATTTCACAACACTTGCCCCAAACATTGGTGTTTGCAAAGCAGGTGATAGTTCATTTGTTATTGCTGATATTCCTGGTCTTATTGAAGGGGCTAGTGAAGGCGTTGGTCTTGGACATTATTTCTTAAGACATATTGAAAGAACTAGACTTCTTCTTCATGTTGTTGATATTTCAGGAAGTGAAGAAAGAGATCCTTATGAAGATTTCACAATTGTTAACAACGAACTTAAAAAACATGGTGAAAGTGTTGAAAAATTGCCACAAGTTATTGTTTTGAATAAAATTGATCTTGTTGATGATGAACAAAAAATTGTTGATTTTAAAAAGAAAATTGCGAAACTAAAAACAAAGTATGAAATTATTGAGGTTTCTGCTGTTTCAAACAGAAATCTTGATGAACTTTTGAAAGTGACAATTTCAAAACTTAAAGAACTTCCTCCAAAACAAAAACTCGAATATGAGCCATTTGTTTACGAAAGACCAAATCCTAACAGATATGAAATTATTGAAGTTGGTGACAATGAGTTTGAAGTTGTTGGTGGCTTTATTGATGAACTTGTTCGTGGTGTAGTTTTAAGTGATTTCCAATCTTTCTCATATTTTCAAAAAGTGCTTAAAGATAAGGGAATTATTAAAGAACTCAAAAAGAGAGGTGCAGATGAAACCTCTATAATTAGAATTAAAGATATTGAATTTGAAATTAAAGAATAAAGGAGAAATTATGTTGAACTCTAAACAAAGGGCAAAACTTCGCTCAATTGCAAGCACAATTCAAGCAACAACAATTATGGGCAAAGATGGTCTTACAGAAACTGTGCTTGCACAAATTGATAGAGAACTTACTGCTCGTGAACTTGTTAAAGTTTCAGTTTTGGAAAACGCTGAAGAAACTGCAAAAGATTATTTAATTCAAGCAGCAGATGCACTTAAAGCAGAACAAGTTTGCCATATTGGAAAAAAGTTTGTGTTATACAGACGCTCTAACAAACAAGGTATTAAACATATTGAATTTTAATTTTCAAGTTGTTGACAAAATTTATTTTGTGTGTTAGACTTAACTCATTATTTTAAAGGCAATGAAAGTGATTAAGTAGTTTATGATCATTTGGTTTAAGAGAGCAAAATCGCAGGCTGAAAGTTTTGCACCAAACCATAAATGAATTTCGGCACCGGAGCCGGATATAGAAATATATCTCGATTGACGCTATCGTTAAAGCAAAATAAGGTGATATTTTTATCACGAAATAAGGTGGTACCACGCTATGCAAAGTCTTGCGTCCTTATATTTAGGACTTGCAAGACTTTTTTTGTTACAAAAATTAATAGGAGAGATAAATTTATGGAATTAAATGAAATTTATGAAGTAGAAAAGAAATTTGATGACGAAATAAAAACAGTTTCATCTCTTGAAGAACTTGAAACTGTTAGAGTTAAATATCTTGGCAAAAAAGGATATATAACTGATATTATGTCGAAATTTAGAGAAGTTCCTGTTGAGCAAAAGAAAGAGTTTGGTCAAAAGGTTAATGCACTTAAAAGTAAAATTGAAAATGTTATCAGCGAAACAAAAGTTGCTCTTGAACAAAAGGCAATTGAAGCAGAAATTAACAACACTGAAATGTTTGACTATTCGCTTCCTGTTGACACAGAAACAGGTTCACTTAATCCAAGAACAATCATTCAAAAACAAGTTGTTGATATTTTCAAAAATATGGGATTTGTTATTGAAGATGGAAATGAAGTTGAAACAGAATATAACAACTTTGAATCTGTAAATGTTCCAAAGAATCATCCTGCTCGTGACACACAAGATACTTTCTGGCTTAGCAATGGTCAACTTTTAAAAACTCAAACTTCTGCTGCTCAAAACAGAATACTTAGAACTTATGGTCCTGTTTGCAAAGTTATTTTCCCAGGAAGAGTATTTAGAAATGAACAACTTGATGCTAGACATGAAAACACATTCTTCCAACTTGAAGGTGTTGTTGTTGGAAAAAATATCACAGTTGCAAATTTAATTTACTTTGAAAAGGCGATGCTTAAAGCACTCTTTAAGAAAGATATTGAAGTTAGACTTCGTCCAGGATTTTTCCCATTCACAGAGCCTAGTTATGAAATGGATGCTAAGTGTCCATTCTGTGGTGGAAGAGGTTGCCACACTTGTGGTGGTTCTGGTTGGATTGAACTTTGCCCATGTGGTATGATTCATCCAAATGTTTTAAGAATGGCAGGCATTGATCCTGATGAATATAACGGATTTGCGTTTGGTCTTGGTTTTGACAGACTTGTTATGATTAGAACAAATCTTGATGATATTAGACATTTAAACAGCAATAACTTAAAAGTTATGAGTCAATTTAAGACAAAGATGTAAGGAGTGAAAGATAATGAAAATTTCTATAAATTGGATTAAAGATTATGTTGATTTATCTGGAATTGAGGTAGATGAACTTGTTAAGAGATTCAACCTTTCAACTGCTGAAATTGAAGGTGTTGAAAAGAAGGGTGAAGATATTCAAAATATCGTTTTTGGAAAAATTTTAAAAATTGAAAAACACCCTGAAACTGATCATTTGCATGTTATGCAAGTTGATGTTGGAAATGAAACAATTCAAATTTTAACCAGTGCAACTAACATTTATGAAGGAATGGTTACCGCTGTTTGTAAAGTTGGAAGTTCAATTAAAGGTATGAAAATTAAGCCAACAAAAATGGTTGGAATTGAATCTTTTGGTAT
>JAFQBZ010000145.1 GCA_017399515.1 Clostridia bacterium
CATAGCCACTTGCTCCGCACAAATTGAATGAGATGTGCAGATGTTTATTCCCTTATAAATTTTTCCTGATGAAGCACGAACCGCAGCCCCAACATGCATATTTTTCTCTTTGTAAAGGTCAGAATTTTGCATAACCACTTCGGTTGCAACTTGAATAAGTTCTTGGTCTTGTTTTGATAATTTCATAAAATCCCCCAAATATACTATTTCAAATATATCAAATTATCAAAAACAACGCAAATAAATTAATTATGAAACATTGACTTTTATAATATAATCTTATATAATAAAACCACACAAAGCAAAAAATATTGAAAAAATATTTTTTCTTTTTCATATAAGGTATATAGTTACTTATATGAATTCTTTTTTACATCTATTCCCTTAAAAACAATGACATGTCTGTTTTAAAGAAAAGTTTAGATGTTAAAAGGTGGAAGTTTATCTTCCACCTTCTTTATTGCAAAATTTTTTTTAACAATAAAAAATCCCAACGATTTCTCGTTAGGATTTTTTTGGTGCGAGGAAAGGGGGTCGAACCCTCACTACTTGCGTAAGCCGCCCCTTAAACGACCGCGTCTGCCATTCCGCCATCCTCGCAAAGGGAGTGTAATTTTTTCAAATTACGATACTCATTATAGTCACAAAAGTTTTATTTGTCTAGTGTTTTTTTTAAAATTTTTTATTTTTTAACAAAATTTTTAATTTGCTTCAGTTTGAAAATCAAACACAACAGCCACAATTCCGTATTTTTCAACACTTTCATAAGAATCTTCTGCTAAACACAAATCAGAAGTCTTTTCAATTGTTGCACTTGGTTTAAAACCACAGGCTTCTTTTCCAAGAGTGTTAACTGCTTCAACAAAGTCATTGAAATATAAAAGATTTGAAACTGTTGCTTGAATTTCAACAACAAGTTCACCCTTTTCATAAACTTCTTTTTGTTCATCAGTAAGTGTTTCAACATTTCTCTTAAAAGTGATTTGATTACCAACAGCATAATCTTTACGCTTTGGTTCATTAATCAAAAGTTGAACTGTTTTCTTTCCTGAAAGTATTCTGTCAAACTCTAAACTATCAATTTCAAATGAATAAATATCTACCATAAAATCTCCAATAACAATATAACAAACACATTATATTAGAAACAACCTTAAATTGTCAAGAATTGCAAGCCTAATTTCAAGCAACATTTTTATAATTTTCATAATATTCACTAACTTTCTTTAAATAATTTCGCGTTTCATCATAAGAAATATTTTCTTTTATCAAATTTCCATTTTCATCAAGCCAATCACGAACCACACCCTCACCTGCGTTATACGCACAAATAACCACATCTTGCATTTCAAACTTATTAAATAAATAATTAAGATAAAAACAGCCATATTTTATATTTGTTTCCGGCTCAAACATTTTTTGTTTTTCATATAACTCATTAAATTCTGTTGCTATCCACTTTGCAGTTCTTGGAATAATCTGCATAAGCCCCAACGCTCCAGACTTTGAAACTGCTTTTTCATTAAAATCACTTTCTACTTTAATCACAGCCAAAACCAATTCTTTTTCAAGACCATACTCCGCTGAATATTTTTCAACCAACTGTTGATAATCTTTTTTTTGAACGAAAAAATTAAAAATAACAAAAAGCAAAACCGAAACTGCCGAAAGTGAAAAAAATAAAATCAAAATTTTCTTTTTCATATTTTTATTATTTCCCAAACAAAAAGAAAAAACACAATAAAAAAAGAAGCCAAAATTTTGGCTTCTTAAATTAATGTCCATCACTCCAACGATAACTTGTTGCAATATCAATTTCAAGAGGAACTTTAAGGCTTGCGGCATTCACCATTTCTTTTTTCAAAAGTTCACAAACAGCATCTTTTTCTTCTATTGGGCAGTCAATAATAAGTTCATCATGAACCTGCATAATGAGTTTAGCCTTAAATCCGCCACGACAGAGTGCGTCATAAATGTTAACCATCGCAATCTTAATTATATCAGCAGCAGTTCCCTGTAAAGGCATATTTTGACTAGCCCTTTCCGCTCTCATTCTAACCA
>JAFQBZ010000146.1 GCA_017399515.1 Clostridia bacterium
AATGCTCTTTCATACCATGGTTTATTCGTTCCAATATCTGAAAGAATTGAAAGCGTTGTGCTGGCGATTGCAAGCACACCACAAGTTACAGATACAGCAACGATTGCACCGGTTGTAACGGCAGCAGCACCACCGAAGGTTACAACTGTAAGGAATGCAAGACCAATTGCAGCAGCGGCATAACCGCACGCTTTACCTACATTTGCTGCAGTTACAGCACCTGGCTCATCAATATAATCATATATATCCATTCTAATTCTGTCATATGCAGGGAAGTCTTCATCATAACTTAGAATAGTCGTTGAATAAATTTCCATAGACGGCCTAAACACACCTTTATTAACTTCGTCATCAACTGAATGGAATTCCGTTATGCCAACCGCCAGAGATGTGTTTAATATCTTGAAGAATTGGCTAGCGTTTCCACCAGCAAGTCTAATTTCTTCACGAAGAATATTTTTCTCGCATGCATATGAGAAGTATTCCTTATCAGTAATATCTTGCATGAGTTTTTCATCTTCTTCAGAAGCAATTGTCATACTCATAAGAACAGCAGGGCAGTGCTCAAATCTAAATGCATCAGTGCCGGTTTTGAAGTTAGTTTTTGAGAATGCGAAGTCGAAATATGAATATGGTTTATTTGCTTGCCAGTTATGACTTAAAATACCTGTATGTTTCCAAGTCCAAGGAACTTGCATTTGATATTTTTCTTTAACAAGCATAGATGTGATAAACATATCTTGTTGTGTGAAATAGTTATCAGAGAAATTAGCATCGATTGAATATTTTGCAAATGTCCAAGCATCAATCTCTCTAATTCTTAAATATGATGAATATTGAGTTTGTTGATGTGGATTTGGCAATCCATGAGAGTGTGAACCACCATCATAGTACTGATCGATGAAATCAAACAACTCTGTGTAAGTGTAATAGAATTCTGAAGTAGCATTATGATTATTATCAAATACTGAATTAGGATATTTACCTTTACTGTCTTTATATAATTCAGGGTCGAATGTTAAGATGTAATCCATCATTATATATGCTTTTGATACTACTGCTAATTTATAAGATTTATTTCTATAAATTGTATCTAACATATCAAGAACAGTGTTTCCACCAACCACAACATAAATGTAGAAGTGTTTGAATGACCATTGAGATAATCTTTGTTGCATTTTATTAGAAGGAGATGGGTTTCTAATAGAGTCGGTGTAAAGTGAGTTGAATCCAGCACACCAATCAATATTATTATCATTGCTTCCAAATATTGTGCCACCATTAGACTGCAATAGACTAAAGTTATTAACACGACTATCTGATGTTGAATTAATGTTATACTCTTGTGTATTTATCGTGATTTCTGGATAAATAGCACGAACAGCGGTATTTTTATGGTAAATTAATTTAACATTTGTATTTAAGTATGGTCTTTCAAATAATTCACAAGTTTTTGGTGAAAGTGAGAATATGTCAAGCAAGAAACCTTGAGCAGGGTTTGCTGTGTAAATGAAATATGAATCATTATCACCAGATATTGTTTGTCTTTCAAATGTTGAAAGTGAATATGTACCTGGTTTTTCTTCCGTTTTTGTTGGTTTATAAATCATATCTGTTTCAGGCTTATAAGTACTGAATGTTCCTTCTACATCAGTCTTTGTTGAATAGTCAACAGTAAATCCATAGAAAGTTCTTCTAGTAATTAAAATATCACCCTGTTCATTGGTATTTTGATCAGTTATATATGTATTTCCCGCAGTGTCAGTCTTTAATGAATTTGCTGTGATAATAACATCAGGAAGACTATTCTTTGAACCATAGAATATCTTGATTTTAGCAATGAGTGACATTGTTAATGCACCATCTGAAGATTGAGAAAGTTTAACTTTAAGTCCACCGAAGAAGTTATGTTCAGTAAGACCTGATTGAACAGTAATTTTTTGTGTTGAACTTGAGAAGTTATTACTGTTAATAGGAACTTTTTCAATTTCAAGGTTGAATAAATCTTTCTTTAATGTGTATACATATTGATTATTTACATAAGTCATATCAACATAGTTGGTGTAATATTCAAAACTTGTTTGAATATTTGTTGCTGAGATGTTGTAAATAATATTGTTATGCACATTCAAGTCTAAATTTTTATATTCAATAATAGTGCTCATTACTTTTTCGTAATCTTCTTTATATCCAGGATCTTTTGAATTTGTTTGATACAATCTAATAACTTCTTGGATATTTTTAACTGTGTAATTTTTCCACCAATCATCAGAATCAGTTGGGAATCCCAAATTGAAGTTTGCCGGAATAACTATGTCTTCGCCTTCATACTTGTTAGCAAAAACAAGGAATCCATATGATTGAGATGACATGTCATTAATATCGCTTGATAATAAATGTTCAACCTTATAACTTGTTTCATTACTGAATGATGTTAAAGCAATCTTTGTTGGAACATCAACACCTTTTCCATCTGGAACAACTTTGAATGGGGTATAGATGTATTTATTATTGCTTGAAACTAATTTTCCAGTAT
>JAFQBZ010000147.1 GCA_017399515.1 Clostridia bacterium
ATTGCAATAGACGGAACCTCTGGTTCTGGAAAATCAACAATCGCTAAATTTTTAGCAAAAAAATTAAACTTTGGTTTTTTCAGTGCTGGTGAACTTTATAGAGCCATCACTGTTAAAGCACTTAACTTAAAAATTAAAGAAAATGAAGATGACAAACTTCAATATATGGTTGATAACACCGAAATTATTTACACTTATGATGGAACAAAAAATGTTATGCTTCTTGATGGAATGAACATCACAGACAAACTTCACACTGAAGAAGTTAGCAACTTTGTTTCAAAACTTTCTTGCAAACCATTCATTCGTGAATTTGTGAGAATGCTTCAACAAGACACCGCAAACCACAATGAAAACATTGTTATGGAAGGCAGAGATATCGGTTCGGTAATCTTCCCTGATGCAGACTTTAAAGTTTATGTTGACTGCAAGGTTGAAACAAGAGCAAAACGCCGCCTTGGTGACTATGAAAAACTTGGTGACAAAACTTCTCTTCAAAAAGTTATTGATGACCTTAAAGATAGAGATTATCGCGACACTCACAGAGAAATTTCACCACTTATTATGTGTGAAAACGCATATCTTTTAGACACAACTTTGAACAATGTTGAAGAATGTGTTGCCTTGATGCTTGGCGAAATGCATAGAAGAGGTCTTATTTCTCGTGAATTTATTCAAGAAAAAGGCATTGAACTTTATTAATTTTTTAATTAAAAACAAAAAACACATAGCGAATCGCTATGTGTTTTTATTTAGTATTTTTTATTCAAACTTTCTGGTGCTTCTTTTTCTTGCACACGAAGAGCAAATTCACAGCCACAATAGTTTTGGCGATATAAATCATTTTCTTTTGCAAGTTCAACGCTTCGTTTATATCCGTTTTGTTTTTTGAAATTTGATTCTAAATAATCAATATCAAATTCCCTTTGAAGTTCTTTGCCAATAGCATTTATGATTTCGGCATTTTTATGTGGACTAACAGTCAGTGTTGTTCCAAAAATGTCAAAACCATTACTTTTCGCAAGTTTTGCGGTTTTTTCAAGGCGAAGTCTAAAGCAGATTGCACATCTTGCCCCACCTTCTCTTTCATTTTCAAAGCCTTTGGTTCGAGCATAAAACTCATCACTTTCATAATCACAGTCTAAAAACTTAATTTTATCTTCGTTTTTTGCGTTATAAATGTTAATATATTTAAGTTCTTCGTTTTTGCGTTTCAAATATTCTTCTTCAGGATAAATGTTTGGATTGTAATATAAAATTGTGATATCAAACCCTTCAGCAAGTCTTTCAATCACAGCGGTTGAACAAGGTGCACAGCATGATTGTAAAAGTATTTTTTTCTTTTCCATAAACCTTCCCTACATCTTTTCAGGAATTTCAAATGCAAGAACACCTGTTGCTTGCTTTAATGCTTTTAAAATAAGCAAACAAAGTGCAAGATAAGAACTCTTTTTGCCTTCATCTTTTTCAGTTAAAATTCTTGTATCATTATAGAATTTTGAGAAACTTGAAGCAAAATCAAAGAGTGCTGTGCAAAGTGAACTGAGTGAACTTTCTTTATATGATGTGAAATAACTTTCTTGAAGTCTTATGAAATTGATTGCAATCTTTCTTTGATTTTCATCAGCAATATCAATAAGGTTAAGACTTGAAAGTGAATCAAACTTATCTTCTAAACCTGCTTTTCGAAGTAATGAGTGAATTCTTGCACCGGTGTATTGAATGTAAGGACCGGTTTTTCCTTCAAATGAAGTAAATTTGTCAATATCGAAAATATAATCTTTGCTTGGTGCATTTGAAAGGTCACCAAATTTCATTGCTGCAACACCAATTTGAAGTGCAAGTTCATCATTGTCAACAATTCCATTTTCAGCAAGTTTTGCTCTTGCACCATTTGAAATCAAGTTGATGATATCTTCAAGTTTAATTGTGTCACCTGAACGGGTTTTAAATGCTTTTCCATCTTTGCCGTTAACTGTTCCAAAACCTAAAAATTCAAGTTTTTGGCTTGCTGGCGAAATGCCTGCCATTTTAACAGCCCTGAAGCAACGCTCAAAGTGAGCAGCCTGACGCTTATCGACAACATAAACCATTTTGTCTGGGTTATAATCTTGATTTCTTTGTTCAATGGTTGCAATATCTGTTGTGTCATAAACATCTGCACCATTTCTCTTTTTAAGATAAACCGGTGGCATTGGGTTTTTATAAAGTTGTGGGTCATCAGGGTTTTTCTTTTCGATTGGAATATTCTCACCCTCTTTAGCAACATCAACAACAATTGCGCCGTCGTGTTCTCTGGTTAAGCCTTTATCAATAAAGGTTTTAACAACACCCTCAACATAAGGTGCTGCGTTGCTTTCACCATACCACAAATCAAAATAACAACCAAGTTTTTCATAGTTCGCTTTAATTCTGTTAACTGAAATTTCACGAATGTTTAAATAAATTGACCAATATGGCTCTTTTTTATCTTGAATAAACTTTGTGTATGATTCGGCTTTTTTTCTAAATTCTTCATCATCATTTTTTCTCTTTGAAGCCTTTGGATACACTTCATTTAAAGTGTCAAGAGTGATTTCTTTATTCTTTTTTGATGAATCAAAATAGCCATCAATATATCCATCATCTTCAAGACCTGCAATTGTAAGCCCCATTTGAAGACCCCAATCGCCAAGATGAGTGTCAGTTATAACTTTGTTTCCTAGAATTTTGTGAAGTCTTGCCAAACTTTCACCAATAACCGGTGAACGAAGGTGTCCAACATGAAGTTCTTTTGCAACATTTGCACCGCCATAATCCATAACAACGGTTTCTTTTTCTTCAAGTTCTTCAAGGCAAAGTCTGTCACTTGAAAGTGCTTCATTTAAAAGTTTTGAAAGCACTTCATCTTTAATCTTGAAATTGATGAAACCCGGCTTTGAAAACCAAACATCAGCAACATCTTGATTTAAGTTTGCAATAATTGCATTTGCCACCACTTCAGGATTTGCATGAACTTTTTTGGCTATTGCAAAAGCAGAGTTGCATTGAAAATCTGCTTCTTCAGGTCTGTTTGAAAAAGTGAGTGTCAAATCATCAAAACTATAGTTTGAATGCAAAAAACTATCTTCAAGTGCCTTATATAAAATCTTCTTAATATTCATAAGTTTCTCCTTATAACTTCTTATATTATGACTGTTATGTGTAACATAACACCTATTTAAGCATTGCTCTTAAACTGTTAAACACAGCAATTAAATTAACGCCAACATCGGCAAACACTGCAAGCCACATTCCCGCAAAACCAAAACCAATAAGTGCCAAAACCGCAACCTTTATTGCAATTGTGCCAATTATGTTTTGAAGCACAATCTTATGTGTCTTTTTTGCTTTTTTAATTGCAGAGGCAACCTTGCTTGGTTCATCAGTCATCAAAACAACATCGGCTGTTTCAACAGCAATGTCACTTCCAAGACCGCCCATAGCAATTCCAACATTTGCATTTGCAATTGATGGAGCGTCATTAATTCCATCGCCAACAAATGCAACAGTTTTGCCTTCTTGCACCTTATCTGCTATTATAAGCACTTTGTCTTCAGGAAGCAAGCCTGAATAACAATTTTTTATTGCAAGTTTTGAGCAAATTTCTTTTGCAACATTTTCTTCATCACCTGTGCTGACTGAAA
>JAFQBZ010000148.1 GCA_017399515.1 Clostridia bacterium
AATGGATGCTGATGGCAAAGTTTCAATGGCTGTTACTCATGCTAGAGATGCAAAAGGAAACGCTATTGCAAATGCGGAAGCAACTGCAGTTGGTGCTGAAACAGCAAATGCTGTTATGAAAGATGTTGCTAAAGAAACAGCAGAAAAAGACCCAAGTGCAATGCAAAATGCTATTGAAAACACTGAAGGTGGAAAAGAGGCTGCTTCTAAAGCAGTTGCTCAAAATATCGCAACTTCAATTGATTTCTCAAAAGCAGGAACAGAAGGACAAGATTCTGTTGCTGAAATGGTTATTAACAATGTGTTAGATAACGCAGACGACGCTAAAAACGGTGCTGTTATTGATAACGCAATGCTTGCATTCTTGCAAGATCCAGCAAATAAGAAGATTATGAAAGAGTTCCAAAAACTCACAGGTCTTTCTGATGCTGATATGCAAAATCAAGACTTAGTTCTTAAAAATATTGATATTCTTCGTGCTGGTGGCACAGGAATTAAACAACTTGGAATCACAGCCGATTCTTATAAAGATAAGATGGGTGGTGCTCTTGAACAAGCAGTTCAAAACGGTGATTATTCAATTTCTGCTTGGGAATTGTTTAATAGCCAGAAAGACGGTGCTGCAGAAGCATATATTGATCAAGTTTCAGCAGAAAACATGGTTAGAAACAACGATGAAGTTGAACTTGAAAAAGAAAAATCTGCTGAAGGTCTTGAAGCAATGATTCAAAAATTGGTTGAACAACTTTTGAATGGCAAAGACTATGCAGCGATTGCAAAAGCAGAATATGACAAAGAACATGGTGCTGGTTCATTTGATAAGTTAGATCAAGCAGAAAAAGATAAACTTGTTGCTGCTACTGAAACAAAAGAAAAAGAACAAGCCGAAGCACAAGCAAGAGGTCAAGCATTATTCACAGCATTCACACAAAATGCTGATGGAAACTCTGTTGCTGTTAACGAAATGCTTAAAGCGGCAATGGGTATTGATTCAGAAGCAGGTGTTCAAACTGCAATTGGTGAAGCAATAAAAGCCGGTGGAGTTTCTAACAAAGATGTTGATGAACTTAACAAAGTTAATGGTTATAACAATGAAGATATTGCACAAGCAATTAAATCTCTTCAACTTTTAGGTCAAGATGTAAGCAAAGAAAACATTGCTGCTTATCTTGAAAGAGCAAAGGCTGATCCTGATGCTCATAACAAAGAATTGCTTGAAGCAATGCAAAGTGACACAACCGGTGCTGTTGATAAGTCTAAGATGTATCAAATGCTCGGTGGTGGCGACTTAATTGATGAAGAACAAAGACAAAAACTTGCTGAACAAACCGCAGCAAATGGTATGATGGCACTTGATGCTGCTGACCAAGAAAAAGTTAAAGAAAATCTTGCTCAGGCTGAATTTGGAAAAGCATGGCAAGACTTAACTGCAGAAGAACAGGCTAAGATTACCGAAAAGGCTAATGGTTTATCGCTTTACGAGGCTCAAGCGGTTGCTGCTGGAAAATCTCAACAAGAAGCATTCACAGAACTTCGTGAAGAATCTAAGAAGAGAAAAGTTATTGATGAAGCACTCGCTTCAAATCCAGATATTCCTGTTGAACAACTTATTGAAGCAGCAGGAAATGATCCTGAAACTGCTAAATATATTCAAGAAATGTACGCACAGCGTATGTCTGTTGTAGGTGATGCTGATAAAGCAGAGGCTCAAAAAGAGGCTGAAGCAGAAGTTATTGCTGAACAAACAAAAGATAGTAAAGGCAAAGGTGCTGATATCACAACTGAGGCTGGAAGAAAAGAGGCTTACAGAAGAATGGTTGGTGGTAACCCTGCTGACGCTGATGCTAAATTAAACTTTGAAGTAGAAAGCAAGTTTGCTGCAAAAATCAAAGATAAAATTGGAACAGATAAAGATCTTCAAGCACAAAGAGATGCATGGCTTAAGGCTAATCCAAACAAAACACAAGATGACTTTGTTACATATTTAGCGACTCAAGCAAAATCTGGTGACAAAGCAACTCTTCAAGCATTGGGATATGTTGATGCAAAAGGTAATGCTGACAAAACAAAATTAGACGCAGAGAGAGCGGAATTTGAAAGAGAAGTTGTTGTTGGCATGGCAAAAGAAACATATGATGGTTTTGATGCTGATGTTGCTGAAAGTGCATCTAAGAAAGTTGAGGCTAAAAATAGAGAACTTATTGAGAGTGGTAAGGGTGCCGAAATTCTCAAAACCGCTGAAATTCTCGATAAAGGCAACGCTTCAGGAACTTATGGAAAATTTGTTCAAGAGGCAAATTTAGAATATCAAAGACTTTATGGCAAAGATAAAAATCTTGCTAATGAAGACCCTCTTGCAAGGGCTGCATTCTTAACACAATATATGCAAAAGAGAGGATTCACTCTTGAAGCAGATGATGTTCAAACAGTTAAAAAGGCTGGCGAACAAGCAAAAGCAACAGGAAAGTCTGCTGCAGATAAAGCAGAGGCTGAATTACTCGCTAAAAATCCAAATGCAACAAAGACAGAAATCGCAGAAGCAAGACAAAATGCTGCAATTTTTGCTCAAATTGCTTCAAACCCAGCACAATTTGGTGAAATGATTTCCGTAATGGAAAGTTATGATGGTGGTGAAAAAGGCAATGCGGTTGCATTAAAACTTAAGAGATCTATCTTAGAAAAGACCTACGATGATTACAAGAGCAAAGGTGTTACTCTTTCAATTGCTAAAGATCCTGAGAAAATGAGCGCTGATGAGAGAAAACGCTTTGAATTTAATAAGGGTATCTTGCAACAAGAAATGAGAAATAACAACGATGTTGTTGGAAACTTATTCAAAAATACAAATATCTTTAACCAAGAAGCAATGATTCAAGCAATTGCACAAAGCAGTGGAATGAAGTTTGATGAAAATATGGGTGCTTGGGTTGGTGCTGACGGAAAGGCGCTTACCGATGAAAAAGGCAACAAAATTGGTAAAGATAATATGCTTGCACTTAAATCTCACCTTGATAATGGTGCTATTGCAAACTATATGAATAGTCACGAAGATGCAAAAGATAAACTTTTGAATCTTGGTGCTCAAAACATGATGCTTACCATGAACAAAGAAACTCAAGATATCAAGAAAGCAGATGCTGTTCTTTCAAGTTCATATCTTAGAAACGAAGTTTCAACAAAAGTTCTTATGGATGCTGGTTTGAATGATGCTAATGGCAAACTTGATGAGAATAAGGTTATGGATCTTATCAAGCAAATGCTTAAAGCAAGTGGCAGAGATGCTGAAGCAAGCGATGAAAATATTAAGAAAAACATTGATCAATATAAGACAGAACTTGCACTTCATAGCATAACAAAAGATGGAAATGGAAACTTTGTTGTAGGTGGAAGAGATGCTAACGCATTTGTTAAAGCAACAACTGATTTAGAAAGTGATCCTAAATTTGCTACAGCACTCAACAGAGAAGTTACAAGAGTTATTGATCCTGCAAGTTATGATCCTGAAACAAGCACTAAAGAATTCTTTGCTTCACACTCAATTTCAGACTTTAGAGCAGATGATGGTTCTGAAATTCACAACCTTGCTGATGCACTCAATGCATTCCATAAAGAAGGTTTTGGTGGATTCAAGAAAGGTGCTAAGAATATTGTTGGTGACGCAAAAGGTGGCATGACTGAAGGTGGTCTTGTTGGTGGATTCAAAACAATGTTCCTTGGTGGATATGGCGAAGGCAATAAACACGGTGGAATTGTTGGAAATGACGGTGAACGCGGAGGAATTGTTGGTGGACTTGAGTCTATCGCAGTTAAAGGTGTTTTAGGTTCTGCTAGAAACTTACTCACACTTAAAGGTATTCGTGCTGCACATAGTGCAATCAAAGAAAGCAAACAAATTAAACTTGATAATGGTAGAGATATCAGTTATATCAAGTATAAGACCGGTGGTTATGAACTCGATGAAAATGGCAAAGTTAAGAGAGATGAGAGAGGAAAAGCCATTTTAACAAAGAAACATAAACTTTCTGGTGCTGAAGAACAATTTGCAAAAGAACAATTTGCAAAAGATCAATATGCAAAAGAACAATTTGAATCTAAGCATGGTGTTTCAGCTGCAGAAGTTGGACATGCTCAAGCAAGTTATGCAAAAGAGCAATATGCTAGAGAGAATTTTGCAAGAGAACAATTTGCAAAAGAGCAATATGCTAGAGAAAAATTTGAAAAAATGGCCGATGCAAACGGCAAAGTTCATGGTCAAGATTTCGAGCAATATTATGAAAGATATGGTCAAAGTTTATTAGAAGGCTTTGGTGGTGCAGGAGATGTTAAGAAATATTCTAAATACTTCTCACAAGCAGATATTGCTCAATATTCAGGAAAATTCAATGCTTCAAATCTCGAACAATTCTCTAAAGGTTTCGATGAAAACAACATTGAAATGGTAAAACAACATTCAGCAGGTTTTGATATTTCAAGAGATACTGCTAAATATGCTGCAGACTTTGCTAATTTAGATGAAGGTCAAAAGAAGAAATATTCAACCAACTTTGGAATGATGATTGGTGCTGATGCCACATACACTGCAGGTTTTGATGCTTCAAAAGTTGAACAATATAGTGCTGGATTTGATAGTGCAAGTTCAACATTGAAACAAGAATATGCTGCTGGATTAAAGAGTAAAGTTACAGTTTCAAGACAAGAAGTTGTTGAAGAAAAAGCAAAGAAATTATATGCTCAAGAAGCATATGCAAGAGAAAAATATAAACAAATTAATGGTACAGATTCAGGATTCGCCCAATTAACAGAAGCACAAAAAGCAACTTATTATGAGGCTTTTGATAAATTAGATGAATCTTCACAAAGTAAATATTCTGCAGGTTTTGAAACATCTTCTAAAAAGCAAGATTTCATTGACATTGCAGAGAAAAAGGTTACAAAGAAAGATGTTGAGGCTGCAACTGAAGCCGCAACAAAAGCAAGAACTGATTCTTATGCTAAAAAATCTGCCGTTGAAAAACGAGCAAGAGAAACTTTTGCACAAGATGAATATGCAAAAGAACAATATGCTAAAGAACATGGAAGCACTGAAGGTTTTGATAAACTTTCAGCCGCTGAAAAATCACAATATACAGCAGGATATGCTAAACTCAGCAAGAAAGAACAAGCAAAATATGCTGCAGAATTTGATAAATCTGCTGATAAACAAGCATATATGACAGCCGCAGAAGGAAGCGTTACTGCAAAAGAGATTGAAGCCGCTGGCAAAGTTGAAAAGAATGCTGAATATGTAAGTGGATTCAAGAGATTTAGAAGAGTTTCTAATGCGGTTCTTGATAACACTGCAATTGGAACACTCTTAAAACAACCACTTATCGGTGTTGCAAAAATGGGCACAGGCATTGGTCTTGGTGTTGGAAAGATGGGAACCGGCATTGGTCTTGGCGTTGCTAGAATGGCAACAAAAGCATGGACTTCAACTGTTGGAAATGCACATAGTTTTGTTACAAGAAATCGCAGATTATTCGGTAGCAACAACACAGAAATGCTTGAAATGGTGCAAGAAGCAAGAAAAGACAAACTTATTATGAAAGAAGTTGGTGAAAACGCTTCAACTGCAGACATTGCAAGATATCTTGATAAGAATAAAGTTGCTGGTGAAAATATCAAAAATAGAGTTCATGCTAAAAAAGCAAGAGAACTTGCTAATGCTGACGCAACATTTGCAGACGAATTGATTAAAGCAGGGGTAGATTTAACCGATGACGCTGCAGTTGCAGAACATTTAAGCAAGAATAAAACACACAGAGAAAGAGTTAATAAGTCATTTAAATATATGGATGACAGCATTGCTGTTCAAAAAGCAAGAGAACTTGCTAATACTGACGCAACATTTGCAAATGAATTAAAGAATGCAGGTGTTGATATTAATGATGATAAGGCAATTCTTCAACATTTAAGTATAAATGGAAGCCACAGAGAAAAAGTTCAAAAAGCCGCAGGTCTTAATTTTGAGTCAGTTGTTCAATCAGATAGCAGAATGAATACAGAAGCAAAACAACATGCTTATTCAAATGATGAACTTGCTGCTAAAATTAAAGCAAAGAAAGTTGAAGTTGATGTATCAGACGAAGAAGTTGCTGCACAAGCACTTAAGAGTTCATACATTAAGGCTAAACTTGGTGCTAATGCGACTATGGAAGATGTTCAAGCATACTTAGATAGTCACAAAGCAGATAAAGACAAATTCACTGTTGCTGCAAAAGTTCAAGCAATTCGTGACGGAAGAGCAGGAACTGTTGCTGAGGCTAACGGAAAGAAAGTTAAAGTTGAAAATGTTCTTGATAAGATGCTCTTGGTTGACAAGAAAGCAACCACAAGTGCAGATGGAACAGTTGTTGCAAATGCTGATGTGGTTAAAGATTACTTCAAGGCA
>JAFQBZ010000149.1 GCA_017399515.1 Clostridia bacterium
CACGAAGGGTAGGTGCTTTATTTGTTATCTTTAATTTCTTTTTCAAGTTCATTGAGTTGATTTTTATAATCTTCGCAAATCTTGTTTGCGTTTTTGCGAAAATCTTCCATAATTTTTTCAAATTTTTCTAAAAGTTCTTTATTTTCCATATATCCTCCAAACAAGATTATTATGCATCTTCGCCAGGTTGTTTTTCAGCAGCAAGGCGTGCTTTTTCTGCTTTTGCTTTTTTAATGAAATCATTATAAATTCTCTTTCTTTCACTTCTTGGAATATCTTTAACAAATTTTTTGAATGATTCAGGAAGTGTTCCATCTTTTAAAAATGCTGCAATTTCTGTTTCACTAATTTTTGCTCCAACACTTGCAGAATAAAGTTCTTGAGCAACATCTGTTTTAACGCCAGCAAGAACAGTGCTAACTGCTTCATGCCAAAGTTCAGCGTCTTCAAGGTCTTTGTGAGCAGTTGCATTCATTTCTTCGGCTTTTCCTAATTTACCTTTTTTGTCAACAACAGTTTCACTCAAACCGCCAACTTCACCAAGAACTGCTTCTGTGTAAGCAGATACATGTTGTTTGTGTGCTGTTTTGAAATCTTTAATTGCTTTCATATATTTTTCAGCAAGTTCACGATTTGCTCTGGCTTCTTTTTGAAGTCTTTCTCTTGTTGCAATTGTAGTTGCTGTGTCATGTCCAATTTCTTTCATTTGTTCTGAAAGTGACATAATCTTTTTATACATAAGATTTGTGGTTGCAAGTCTTAATTGAAGTTCAAAAAGTTCAGTGTTGTCTTTAGCAGTTTTAATGATTGTTGCAATGGCAACATCTGATCTTCCTTCGTTCATTGCAGCAACAATTTGACTTCTGTAATATGAATCAATTGCCACAACTGATTTTTCAACAACTTCTTCTAACATTTGATAACCAGCGGTGTCTTGAATTCTTTCATCTTCAGCAAGTTCAGCAGGGAACTCGATAAGTTCAGGAATCATAATTGCTTCAAGGTTTTTAGCGTCTAATTTTGTTGCGTCATTAGATGTTGCAGCGTTAGAAACTTCTTGAACCATAACACCTTTTAAAATTTCATCTTGTCCAGTAATGGTTTCGAGAACTGTTCTTTTAACCGCATAAGATTCTGGTGCATTATTAACAAAATCAATTAAATTTGAAACATCTGGGTTCAAAGCAGAAGCCATCATATAATTTTGCCAAAATTCAGCATGAGCAATAGAAGGACATTTTGTTACATCAGCAAGAACTTCTCCTGAATAACTTTTTGTTCCTGACATTTTGCCGTCCATGAAATGCCAATTTTTAGTAAATAATCCATCTCTTTTAGTTGTAATAGCCATAATTTATTTTTTAAATTCCTCCTTTATGGTATGGCTTAATTATATAACTTTTTGGAGTGCAAGTCAATAAATTTGAGAAAATAATTATAAAGTTAGAACTATTCGGCGCGTAAATATGCTATTTTTCAGGGTTTATGCGTTTAAATATTTTATAAAATATTTAAAAAATTTTGGTTCAAAGCATCAAAAATGATAAAATCTTGCTTAAAAAAGAAAAAACTCACCGATTCGGGTGAGTTTTTGAGTATGTTCAAATTGACCAAAAATTATTTTGGGTTTAAGAATTTATTCCTCTAAGGTCGTCGCCGTCAAGGTGGAAAACATTGCAGGTTTTCTTGTTGGTGAGTCTTGAATAAATGCGTTCGCCATATCTATCTAAAATGTCTTCAGGCATAAGGTTTGTGGTTATGATAACCGGCTTGTTAAATCTTTCACGCTCTGAAAGAACTAAGAAAAGATAGTTAAGAGTCACATTGTTGATAAGTGGTTCTGTGCCAAGGTCATCAATAAACAAAAAGTCGCTCTCTAAGAGTGGAATCAAATGCGAATTTTTTGTGTCATTAAAAGTGGTGTGATAAGCAAGCATCATATTGTTCATATCAAAAGCAGACACAAAGCAAACTGAATGATTTTTTTGAATCATAAAACTTGCAAGGCACTCAGTGATGAAAGTTTTTCCAACACCAACTTTGCCTGAAAAAACAAGGTTGCGTTTTTTAACATTAGGGAAGGTGTTTGCCCATTTTTCAACAACGGTTTTAAGTTTTTCAAGATTTTTTGCTTGGGTTTTATCAGTGCAAATATTTGCATTAAATTTATCAAATGTTGCAAGTTTAGAAGAGTCAATCCCAGATGCTTTCACAAGTTCGGCATTTCTTCTTCGAGTGTAGCAAGAGCAAAGCCTTCCTGAAAAGACACCGGTGTCGTTGCAGTCTTTGCACTCAAACTGAGGAAGAAGGTCGTCAGGTGTCATTTTTGCAGCCTTTAAAAGGTCAAGTTTTTGTTTTCTTATGGTTTTCAAAACCTTTGAAAGTTCGGCTGTTTTTTTGTTTGCTGATTCTGCTTTTGCAAGTTCAAAAATAACTTCTTTTTCAAGTTTGATAAGATGCATAAAAGCAGGGATTTTTGCAAGTTTATCCCTGTTATCGTTTGCTATTTTTTCGGCTTTGATACGCTTTCTTGCAAACTCATTTTGAAGTTTTTTGTTAATTTCTTGATAGTTCATAATTTTCCTTTTTAAGTTAAATTTCAACATCTTCAAGTGAAGTGAACACTGCAGAGAGTTGTTCTCTTGAATAATTGTGTTTTTCAAAACTTTCTTGCTTTGTTTGTTTTGATGTTTTTCTTGCGTCAGGCTTAATTTCTTTAAGTTTTTCTTTAATGGTTTTTGTGTCGTTAGCACCTTGCTCATTAAGGTTTGCAATAACCTTGTTGAGATAGGTCATAGGGTTGGTTTTGTCTTTGGCTGTTTCTGCGGCAAGCAAAATTTGCTCGTGAGTGAAGCCCCAACTATCTGTCCAAGTCTTATAAAACTCTCTGTCTAAACTTGAGATTTGACGAACAAGACCGGTTTTGTCAACCACTTCTTTAATGAGTTCGTCAGTCTTTAAAATGCCTGAAATGTATTGCTCTATTGAAGCAAGTGACACAAGCCCAAGTTTAAAGAATTTTTGAACAACGGTGTTCATTCCGTCAAGTGTTCTTATGCTTTGTTTGAAGCAATAATGACTGATGAAAATCAAGGTGTCGTTGTCATAGCCTTTGTTTGTCCAATCAGCAATATATGTGTCAACAATGTTTTCAACATTTTGATAGTAAAGCCCAAGTGTTTTAGACACGGTTTTTGCAAGTTCAAACATAGAGTCGCGCTTTTCGCTGAACGATAAAACTTCTTCCATAGTGAAGAGTTTTTGCTCGAAATATTTTGACAAAAGTTCGTCAAGTTTAATGAAACCACCACGCTTTTTAAGAGATTTTGCAACCTCAAGAATAACGCCATGAGTGAATCCAAAATTATTTGTCCATTTAAGGTATAAATTGCGTTCTTCAATGTCAGCCTCACGCTTAAGACCAAGGGCAGAAAGCACTTGTTTGATTTCGGCTGTTGATTTTTCCTGCTCGATAAGTTTTGCGTCAACTGCGCTAACGGTTTTGATTCCTTGTTTTTCGAAATCACGAGCCACTGCCATAATGTAAGGATAACCGATTGAAGCACCTTTTATTGAAGCGCAATACTGTGCAATTAAAACTACTGCTTCTGGTTCAAAGTGGTCCACTTCAATAAGAGTGTAATAATTGTTATATTCAGTTGGAGTAATCATTCTGCCTGAAATAATGTTTTGAATTTGCTCGTTAAAGTCGGTATATTTTTCTTTATTTCTAATTTTCAAGCCACCTGATTGTGCACGAACAGGAAGGTATCTCACTTCATAAGGATTTTTTGAAACCACTTGAACAAGCCCCATCATTTGCCAATAGTCAAACGCTTTTAAAACTTGTTCTTCAGTGAGTGAAAGCACTTTGCAAATGGTGTCAAGAGAGTTGTCATCACTAGAGTGGGTGTTGCAAAGCGTGAGCCCATAAAGATACACTTTCACATCATCGCCGGTTGCTTGTGGCAAAAACTCATTGAAAAAGTTGTTGTCAATAACGGTGTAGCCTTCAGTTGAGAGTTTGCTTGAGTAAGAGCAAAGAGCCATTTTGATTCTCCTTATGACAATTTTTTGTGGTATGGTTAAAACTAAACCTTGAATAAGTTTGGTTTTTATTGACATTAAATTTAATTGCAATATTTTATAAACAAGTTTATAATAACACTAATAGAGTGAAAATTCAACAACAAAATAAGACATTATTTTAATTTTAGTTGTTTTGCAGGAGATTTTAAATGAAATTTTTACATACAGCCGATTGGCATTTGGGCGTTAAAACTAATGGAAGAGATAGACTTGCCGAGCAAAAAAGGGTAATTGACGAGATTGTGTCTATCGCAACTTATGAAAATATTGACTGCGTGATTTTAGCAGGTGACATTTTCAACACAGCAAGTCCTTCAGCAGACGCCGAAGAACTCTTTTTTGATGCCATTGAACGCCTTTCAGCAGGCGGTGACAGATTTGTTTTTGTGCTTGCAGGAAACCATGATGACCCAACCAGACTTGCGGCAGGGCTTCCACTTGCAAGCAAGCATAACATAGCAATTGCTAGTGACCTTGAAAAACTTAATGAAAAATCTTTCAACAAAAACGGAAATGTTAAACTTGTTGAAACTGGAAAAGGTCATTTAAAAATTCAAAAAAATGAAGAGATTGTAACAATAGCATACCTTCCATATCCAAGCGAGTCAAGAATCAGTGTCAAAGTTGACAGTGAACTTTCTTATGCTGAAAAAGTTCAAAAATGGGCAGAAATTTCAGCAAGTGCGTTCAGTGATAACACATTCAATATTTTTGTTTCACACCTTTTCATGGTGGGTTCAAAAACAAACTCAGGTGAGGTTCGCGTTGGTGACATTTTGGCAGTTCCAGGAAATATGCTTCCAAAAGCAGACTATACAGCACTTGGTCACATTCACAGACCTCAAGCACTTGGAGATAACACTTATTATTCAGGTGCAATCACTGCGCTTAACGCTGGTCAAAAAGATTTAAGTGTCAATGTGTTTGAAACTGAAAACGGAAAAATTATTGACTTTAAAAATGTTAAACTTCAAAACATTGCAAAATATGAAAAGGTGACGGTGAACTCTATTGCCGAAGCCGAAGAAAAACTTTTGGCTTTTGATGATAAAGACATTGTTGAACTTGAAATTGTTCAAAATGAACCACTTTCTGCTTCAGAAGTGAAAGCCCTTAGAAAAGCATTTTCTTGCATACTCACAATTTCACTTGTTAGAAAGTTTGAAGACAGTGAAACTGAAACATACACAAACAGAAGACACTTGACCGATGAAGAACTTTTCAAAGAGTTTTATAAATCGGTTAGGGGTGTTGAACCAGCAGATGATTTAACTGAATTATTCATTATGTGCAAAGGAGAGGAAGATGAAGCCAATTAAACTCACAATCGATGGTCTTAATAGTTTTGAAACCGAGCAAACTCTTGATTTTAGCAAACTTTCAGGCTCAGTGTTTGGCATTTTTGGAAAGACCGGAAGTGGAAAGTCAACCATTTTAGACGCAATCACTTTGAGTCTTTATGGTGAAGTTGAAAGAAGCAAACAAAAAATTAACTTTATTAACACCAAGTGTCAAAGGGCAGTGGTGAGTTTAGAGTTTGAAATTTTCTCTGCTAGCAAAAACAGAAGATTTTTGGTGGTAAGAACATTCTCTAAAAAGAAGAACGGAATTGAATCAACAGCCGAACTTTTTGAACTTGAAAATGGTGAAAAGTGCATGGTCACCGAAGGTGTGACAAAGGTTGACAATAAAATTTTTGAAATTGTTGGTCTTGGAGCAAATGAGTTTGCAAAATGTATCGCGCTTCCACAGGGTGAATTCTCAGCCTTTTTGAAAGCACGCCCATCAGAGCGAACTGAAATAATGAGCAATATTTTTGACCTTTCAAGGTATGGTGAAAAACTCACTGCTTCTGTTAAAAACAAGGTTAATGAATATGACAAGCAGGTGCTTGCACTCTCTTCAAGTTTAGAACTTGTAAAGTTTGCAACCGATGAACTTTTGGCTGAAGCAAAACTTCAAATGGAAACCGCAAAAACCGAATATGAAAAGACAAGTGAAGAACTTAAACTGCTCGCTGAAGATTATGCAAAACAAAACACAGCATTCGAAAAGCAAGTGAAACTTGAAGAGGTTTTAAAGACTTTAGAAAAACTTGAAAAACAAAAACAAGAAATGGAAGGTCTTAAAGTTGAAGTTGAAAAGAATAAGGTTGCGAATGAAATTAAACCTTCTTATGAAAAACTTCAAAAAGATAAGGTTGATGAAAAAGAACTCACTGAAAAAATTGCAGGTCTTAATGAAATTAAACTTCAAAAACAAACCGAACTTCATGAAGCAAAGGCAGAGTTTGAAGACTTTAAAGTGGTTTATGAATCAAAAATTGTTGAACTTAATTCAAAACTTGCACGCCTTGATAATCTTTTAAAGTTTGAAAATGATTTAAAGCAAACTGAAATCGAAAAAGAAAAGGTTTTAGAAAAGCAAAAAGAAACTGAAAAAACTTTAAATGAAAAATATGAAGGCTTAAATTATTTACTTTCAAGTGCTTCAAAAATTGAAGAAGAAATTGAAAAGATTGACGATTTTATTGAAGCCAATAAACCTGATGTTGATTTAAGTTATGCACTCGAGCAAACAAAGGGCATTGAAAGTGAAATCATTTTGATTGATGACTTTGCTGCTGAAGTTGAAAAACTTGTTGATAAAACAAATTATGAACTTGAAATTGAACGCCAAGCATATAATGATTCAATAAAAGCCGAGCGTGACTATACAAAGAAAGCCGAGCAAATTCAAAACTCAATCGAAGTTGCGTTTGAAGATGCCGACACAACCAACTTTGCAAAACTTAGAAGTTGCGACAAACAAATTGAAGATATGAAAGAGGTAAAAACTCTTTGCAACGCACTTGATTCTGTTTTAACAAAAATTGATATTGACACCGAAAACAGACAAGCCACAATTATTGCGATAAACAGCCAAATTGAAGCCGAACAAATGGCTTATGGCAAACTTGAAAAAGATATTGAAGCAAAAGAGCGTGAACTTGCAATTCTTCGTGAAGAAAGAGAATCTATGCTTGGTGACAATGTCATTTCACTCATTTCTGAGCATTTGAATATTGGTGAAGAATGTCCGGTTTGTGCAAACAAGGTTGTTCATAAAATTTATGGCGACAAAGTTGACTTAAATTCTATTGAAAGCCAAATTAAAGAAGAAAACGAAAGCCTTAAAACACTTAGATATAACAGAGATAAAGCGTTTGCAAATGTAATCACATTGAAGGCAAGAATTGAGTTTGAAAAAGCACAAATTGAAATCAATAAAGCCGAAATTGAAAAAATCTTCGAAGACAAACAAATGCTTTATAAAAGATTCATTGAAGAAGATGACGGCGTTGAAGAAAGATTTAATAAACTTCAAACACTTATTGAAAACACAGCAAACAGTTTAGAAAGTTTGATTGCACTTCAAGGTGAAGTTCGAACTGCTCATGAAAGGGTGGTTATCAGCAAAACTGAAGCCGGAACAAAAATCACAACTTATCAAAAACAACTCGAAGATTTGCTTGAAATTTTGTATAGTTTGCAAAGAAAGAAAGCCGAAAGAGAATTTGCAATTTTAAATATGCAAGAAAAATATGAAAATCTTAAAGAATATAAAAAGCAAATTGCTGAAGGCAAAAATATTGAACTTTTAATCGATAATAAAAAAGACGAAAAATATAAACTTCGCGAACGCCAAAATGAAATTAACAATGAGCGAATTGCAAAAGAAAAAGAGATTGCTGAAACCAAATCAGCCCTTGAAGTTCTTTATGAAAAAGAGGCAAATTGTGACAAACAAATCACAAACCTTAAAGCCGAAATCATTGCAAGTGGTGTTCCTGAAAACACTTCTGTTGAAGAAGAAAAACAAGAAACCCAAAAAGAACTTTCAAAACTTAAATTTGACAACGAAAACACTACCATTAAGTTTGAGTCTGCAAAAGACAATTTAAAGCGTGTTGAAAACGAATATGATGTCAAGTTTATGGTTTTAAATGAAAAGAGAAAAGAAATCAAAGAACTTGAGGCTGAAGTTATTGAAAAAATGCTTAAAGCCGAGTTTGCATCGGGTGAAGCCCTTGAAAAATGTTTTGCTGAAAGTTATGAACTTAAGGTTAAACAATCAAGACTTGATGAATATGAAGATGAACTTAGGTTTGCAAACCTTCAAAGAGAAGAACTTGAAAAAGATGTTGTTGTTTCACTTGATGAAAAAGAAATTGCAGGTCTTAAATTGAAGATTGATGAACTTGACGCGAAGGTGAAAGAACTTTCTGCTGAAGTGGGAAAAACCAGCGCAGAGTTTAACAGAATTGCTGACGCAAATGAAAAAAATAATGAGATTTCAAAAAATCTTAAAGAGTTCACTCATAAACTTGACCTTGCAAAAGAACTTTCTAGCGTGCTTAAAGGCAAAGCACTTGCTGAATATGTTGCTGAAGAGTTCTTGAACGAAATCACAAACAGTGCAAACCAAAAACTTGGAATTTTAATGGACGGCAGATACACTTTGAAATTTGAAAACAAAGAGTTCTTTGTTGAAGATAATTTCAATGACGCAAAGGTGCGTCCTGCAAGCACACTCTCAGGTGGTGAAACCTTCCTTGTAAGTTTGAGTTTGGCGCTTTCAATTTCAAATGAAATCACAATGCTTTCAGAAAAGAGTATGGACTTCTTCTTCCTTGATGAAGGGTTTGGAACTCTTGATGCAGAACTTTGTGAAGCGGTTATCTCAGCACTTTATAAACTTGAAAGTCAAAACTTAAACATCGGTTTAATTTCGCATGTTGGCGAACTTGAAGAATCAATCAAAAATAAAGTTTTGGTTGAAAAAACTGCCGGCGGTTCAAAACTTAAAATTGTGCATAGTTTATAAAATTAATTACGCATAAAAATGTTTAAAAACAAAAATTTGCAAAAGAAAAACATCACCAATTTGGTGATGTTTTTTTGTTTTAATCATTTGGTTCAAGTGCTTTAAGTTCATCTAAAAATGGTGTGAGTTCTGCATATTTCCAAAAATATTTATTATATTTTGAATCAATCTTAATCCAAGGTTTGCGGCTTCCTGAATAATGAATAATTTTTGGGTGTTTTTCACTTTCTAAAAATTCATTAAAAAGTGGTTTTGGAAGTGAGTGATATGTGCCATAAATGTCTTCCATAAAATTCCAGCCGGCGTCAATAATTGTTGTTGCGTCTTGGCAGAGAACATTCAAGAGATCTTGGTCATATTGCTTCCAATCTTTTGAAACAGCAAGGTTTAAAAGGTCTTTAACATCAAACTTTTCATTGAACCTTTGTGGGTTCATAACAAGCACTGCTGAAAGCACATAGTTGTCAAAGTTTTTAATGTTAAGTTCACTGATTCTATATTTAGTTTTTTCATAGTTTTTGTTATAGCAATTTGAAATGCCTTCATAATCACGAACAGCACCAATGAGTGAGTTTGAAAAGTCATATTTTAAGATGTTTGAAATGTCTTCCAAAACAACCACATCGGCGTCTAAAAAGATTACTTCTTTATATGATGGCATAAGTGCAGGAACAAGCACTCTATAATAAATTTCATCAGAAAATTTTGTGTTTGTTGGGTCTGACTCGGTGTAGAAACTATATCCATAAACATAAGGACCAACATTAACAAATCTAATAGAAAAATTAGGTTTGTCAGCAATAAGTTTTCTAAGTTTCACTTGGTTTTCATCGCTAATGCTCGTCATCAAAATAACAACATCATAGTTGTTTTCAGGGTTAGAGTTTTCGATTATTGATGAAATAGTCACTGCCATAAGTGGAACATATTTATCATTTGCCGAAAAGCAAACAGCCACATTATTCTTTTTAAATGCTGGTTTAATTTCTTCCATAAGTCACCTCTAATTTAATTTTATCAAATTAAATTATATAAAGCAAATAATATGTTAAAAACTCTAAAAAAAATGCATAAAAAATAAAAATAATTAATATAAACAAAATTAATAATAAAATGCAAAAAAAAACAAGCCTTTCGGCTTGCTTTTAATGGTTTTATTAGTTATTTCCTTCTTTTAAAAGTTTTTCACGGTTCTTATTAAGAACTGCAATAACTTCTTCGGCGGTGTTGCACCATGTGAAGAATTTATATTGTGTTTCGTTCAAAACACCTGCTTCAAGCATAAAGTCGTTCATATCTTTAATGTGGTTATAGAAACCGTTGATGTTATAAACAACAACCTCGTCAGTGTCAAATTTGCTCTTGATTGAATCGGTAATCATATAAAGTTCAGCAAGTGTGCCATTTCCACCTGGAAGCACAATGGTTATATTGGTGTTTCTAAGTGCAACTTGTTGAAGCATAAAAAGGGTGTCAACAGCAGTGATTGAGTTTGCAATCATACCTTTTGCTTCGTGTGCATAAGGTGTTGGAACAATAATGTCAACAAAGCCATCACCTTCAATCATTTTGCTATACATTGCACCAATTGAACCGGTTTGTGAACCAACGCACATAACTCCATCATGATTTGCTAAAATATTTTCAGCAATCTTGTCAATTCCTTCTAAATATTCTGGTTTAATTCTTGGGTCAACTGAACCACAAACAAAAACTTTCATAAGCACTCCTTAAAATGTAAGTCTATTTATCATAGTATTTCCAATTTATCATAATGTTACAATTTTTGCAAACAAAAAATCACAAAACAAATAAATTGCCTATTGAAAAATGAAAATGGTTATGTTATAATTATTTTCGGGAGAATTAATAGTAATGAAAAAATTTGAAAATTTAGAATCAGCAGACGGAATGATTAACGCTGAAATTCAAAAGATAGAGGCTGGAAACAGAAACGAATCAAACCTTCTTAAACTTGTTTTTTTAACAGAGTTCAAAAAGGCTCTTGAAAACAGTTGGCCAAGAATGAACAGCAGCAGAGATAAGGAAGATTCACAATATGTTTGGAGAGCGGTTTCAAATGAAATCAAATGGCTCAAAACACTTCTTCTTCAAGGAAAGTCTATTGCAATGACAAGTGACATTGATGCTTTGAAAACTTCAATGGGTGGAAATCAACAAATTGAAGAATTAAAATTTCAAAGAGATATGGCAAAGGCTGACTATTATAAAGGCGTGACAGATTACGACAGAATTATGAAAGAACAAGCAGAGTTTAAAAGAGACGGTCTTTATGATGCCAAAATTGAAATGAGTGCAAAAGAAATTTTAGAAATCGTTAAAACTTTTAGCGAAGAAGAAAAACTTGCTTTCTGGCTTGAATATTTTGCAAATGCAGACCAACTTATTTATGTTTCTCAATTTGAAACAAACAACAAAGGTCAAATGGGAGAATAAAAAAACGACTAAATTTTTAGTCGTTTTTTTTGTTGCTTAAAAATCAAAATCATCGGTTTCTTCGTTAAAGTCAGGGGTGTAAATTGTTTCGGCACTTTCAAAGCCTTGTGTGAAAACATTGTTAAACTCAAGTTGAATCAAGTGATTCACCACTCGTTTATATTCAAGTGGCTTGATTTTTTGGTTAAGTTCTTCAAATTCAGTTGCTCTTGCCATTGGCACATATTGACTCATTAAACTGACATAAGTTTTGTTTCCAAGATTTTCGTTTATCCAATCCATAATCTTAATGCTGTCACCAGAGTGGGTTGGAAGAACCAAGTGCCTGATAATCATTCCTTTTTTCATTAAGCCATTTTCAAAAATATCTTCCGGCTGATTTTTTCGCATTTCAAGAGTGGCACTTTTGCAGGTTTCAGGGTAGTTTTCAGCAAGTGAATATTTTTTTGAAAGTTCCTTATCAAAATATTTAAAGTCGGTGAGATAAATATCAACATAATCTTTGATAAGTTTAATAGTTTCCGGCTTTTCATAACCTGAAGTGTTCCAAACAATAGGAATGTTTGGTCTGTAAATTTCAAGCGCTTCAATGATTTCGTGTGTGTAATGTGTTGGGGTCACAAGATTGATGTTGTTTGCGCCTTTTTCTTCAAGTTGTTTGAAAAGGTTTGCAAGCGATTTTGTGTCAACTTCTTTGCCTTTTCCACCAGCGGAAATTTCAGCATTTTGACAATAACAGCATTTAAGTGTGCAGTTTGAAAAGAAAATTGCACCGCTTCCGTTTGCTTTTGTGGCGTTAGTGTCTTCACCAGAAATTGGTGGTTCTTCATAGTAGTGGAGCATAACCTTGCTAATTTTCACTTTGTTTGTGCCTTTGCAAAAACCAACCGAATTTTCACGGTCTGCGTTGCAGTTTCTTGGGCAGATATTACATAAATTTTTCATAGCACAAATATATAACCAAAAGTTGCAGTTGTCAAATATTGTTAGTTTATTGAAAAAAAATATTGTGTGTGTTATAATTAGGGCAGATAAGGAAGTTAAGCCTATGGAACAAAAGTTAAAGAAAAATGACAGAGTTGTTGTTAAAATTGAAAGGCTGGGCGCCAATGGTGAAGGTGTTGCCATTTATAAGGGCGTTGTTATTTTTGTGCCTTTTGCCCTTGTTGGTGATGAAGTTTTAATTCATATAATTAATGACAAAAATAAATTTTTAATCGCAAAAATAATCGAAATAAAAAAGCCAAGCCCAAAAAGAATTCAACCTATGTGCCCATATTTTTCAAAATGTGGTGGTTGCGATTTGCAACACATAAGTTATGCTGACCAACTTTTGTTCAAAAAACAATTAATAATTGACACACTCAAAAAATATGCCGGAATCGAAACGCAAGTTGAAGATGTTGTTCCAAGTTCAAAGGTGTTTAGATATCGAAACAAATTTGCATTTCCTGTTCAAGATGTAAACGGTGAAGTGAAGATTGGAATGTTTAGAAAAAACAGCCACCAAATCATTGAGATTGATGACTGTATGCTTCAAAGCGAAAGAACAAAAATAATTATTAAATTATTCAAAGAATATATGCAAGAAAATAAAATTTCAGCATATAACGAAACCACAAAAACCGGCGTGGTTAAACACATTGTTGTTCGTGAAGCAGAAGAAGATTTCATTATGACCGTGGTTGTGACCGATGAAAAATTCAATAAATTTTCTCCACTTGTTGAGAAATTAAAAACGCAATTTTCATCATTTGGGCTATTCAAAAATGTAAATAAATTGAATAATAATGTAATTTTTGGCAACTTAGATAAGAAAATTTATGGAATATATGAACTTTCAAAAAATGAATTTGGCGTTCAATATTTTGTGAATAACAGAAGTTTTATGCAAGTGAATGATGAAATTAAAAACATTATTTATCAAAAAATATTAAACACTCTTGGCAGTCAAAAAAATGTCATCGACGCTTACAGTGGTGCGGGACTCTTGTCTAGCATTATTGCAAAAAATGGCTCAAGGGTTTATGGTGTTGAAATTGTAAAAGAAGCAACTGAAAATGCAAATAAACTTAAAGTTTTGAATAATTTATACAATTTAACAAATAAAAATGGTGATTGTGCAAAAATAATTCCTGAACTTGCAAAAGAACTTGAAGGCGATTTTGCAGTGGTGGTTGACCCACCAAGAAAAGGGCTTGATGAAAAGGTTGTTGAAGCATTTTTAAAAGCCGAACCAAAAATGATTGTTTATCTTTCATGTGGACCTTCAACACTTGCGCGTGACCTTAAAAAACTTACTGAAAAATATAACATCAGTTTCGTTCAGCCATACGATATGTTTCCACAAACAGCAAATGTCGAAACACTTGTTTGCCTAAGACTGAAATAAATAGAGATAAACTGCGTTTCAAAAAACGCAAAATGGTGCATAAAAACAATAAAAAATTACGCAAAAAATTCAAAAAGCAGGGATTTTTATGGAAATTTGGGATTTATATGATGAAAATCAAAACCTTACAGGGAGAACGCACACAAGGGGTGATGAGATTCCTGAAGGGTTTTATCATTTGGTTGTTCATATTTGGATTCGAAATAGAGAAGGTAAATATTTAATCACAAAAAGAGCCGAAAACAGAAAAACATATCCACTTATGTTTGAATGTGTTTCTGGTTCGGTGCTTCAAGGTGAAACCAGCAAAGAAGGTGCCATTCGTGAAGTGCTTGAAGAAGTTGGGTTAGATTTCAAAAACAAAAAGGGCAAACTTGCTCACTGTGAAGTTCGAAAAGAATTTAATGGCAAACCTTATAACGACATTTTGAATGTTTGGCTTTATGACTATGATGGTGAAGTTGACCTTTCAAAGGCAACCACTGATGAAGTGTGTGAAGCAAAGTGGGTTGCACTTGATGAAATTAAAGAAATTGAAGAAGCAGGGCTTTTTGTTCCTTCAATGGATTATATTTTTAAACTTGACAAAAAATTGAAAGAAAAAAAAGAAAAACAAAAAAAATTAAATAAAAATAAACAAAAATCGAAATATAATAATGACAAAAATAAATATTTTGCTTATTATGATGACATTAAACATTCATCACACAAAGTGATTGATTGGTAGGAAAAATTTTATGGAAAAACTTATTGCTATTGTTGGACAAACTTCATCAGGAAAAAGTTCGCTTGGAATCGCCCTTGCGAAGTTTTTTGATGGTGAAATTGTTTCAGCCGATTCAAGACAGGTTTATAGAGGGCTTGATTGGTGCTCTGGAAAAGTGACCAAAGAAGAAATGGCAGAAGTTAAACATCACTTGATTGATGTGATAGATTTAGGTAACCAATTTTCACTTTATGATTTTCAAACAAAGGCATACGCAGCCATTGATGACATTTTAAAAAGAGGCAAAGTTCCATTTTTGGTTGGTGGAACAGGGCTTTATTCAAGGTCGGTTATTGAAGGGTATGGCTTAGAGCCTTCAAAACCAGACGAAACTTTAAGAAATTCGCTTGAAGGTTTAAGCCTTGATGAACTCAAACAAATGGCAAAAGAAAAGGGCTTTGAAGTTGAAGGTGAAACCACTTGCAGAAGGCTCATTCGTTTGCTTGAGAAAAACCCTGAAGAAAAACAAGAAAACAAACCACGATATGATGTTCTTCAAATAGGAATTGCATTTTCAAGAGAAGAAATTTATGAAAGAATTAGGGTTCGTCTTGAAATGCGTATGCCACATATGATTGAAGAAATCAAAGGACTTCTTTCTTGTGGTGTTAGTCCTGAATTTTTAAACACTTTGGGGCTTGAAGCAAAATATGTTCAAAAATATTTAAACGGCGAATTTGAAAGTTATGAAGCGTTCTTTGAAGAACTTTTCAAAGAAGAACGACATTTTGCCAAAAGGCAAAAAACATGGTATAACAAAGAAAAAAATATCGTTTGGCTTGATGCAAATGATAATTTAGAAGAAAACGCTAAAAAACTTATTAAAGAATTTTTGAAAAAATAAAAATAAAATAG
>JAFQBZ010000150.1 GCA_017399515.1 Clostridia bacterium
AAATAAAATTAAATTAAAAATAAATAATGAAAAAATAAAATAAAAATGTTTCACATGAAACATTTTGGCTTTGTTTAAATTCAAAATAAAACACCCCTTAATATTTAAAAGTTTTGTAAATGCTGAAAATATCAAGGTTTAACAAATGTTTCACATGAAACAAAAATAAAATTAAAATAACTTAAAAATAAAAAGAAAATAAAAAAGTGTTTCATGTGAAACACTTTTTGTTTTTAGAATATGTTTTTAATTATCTCACCGAAGTTTAGATAGTTTTCAATGAAATAGTTTAATGGGTCATAGATAAATCTTCCAATCAGTGAACCGTTTATGTAAGTTTCAACGCTTTGCATAAAATCAAATGGTGACATAAGGTTTAAAATTAAACAAATGATTACAAGTGAAATAAATGCTTGGAATAATCCATATAATGCACCGAGTGAGTTGTCAACAACTTTAACAAAACCATTTTCACGAAGTTTCTTAACCAAAAGATTAAACAATAAAATAATTAAATATAAAAGAATAAAAGCAGTTACAAATGCAATAATTGTGGTGAGGAAGGTTGCTCTTGTGTCACCAAGAATGTCTGCAAGTGTTCTTGATTCAAGCCCTGAATCGTGAAGTTTTGGGTAAAGTGATTTATTGTTTAAGAATAAGTTGTAGAAAATTCTAGGAATTCCTTTAATTTCGCCAGCGTCCAGCGTTGCTTTAACAAAGCCCTTAAGTTCGCCGCTTGGAATGGAAATAAGGTTTGCCCCGAAGTTTGAAGATGTTTCAATAAGGCCACTAGCGTAACTTGTTGCAATATTTCCACCAAACCATTTCATATAAAGTGATTGTATAGGTTTATGCAAGAAGAATGATAATATCAAATTCAAACTAAATGAAAAGTTTGATATAACAGATGACATAAAACCTTTTTTAACGCCAATAATTATAAATATGGCAACAAACAGCACAATGCCAAGGTCTAACCAATTCATATTCGACTCCTTTAACAAATATATTATATTATAATTATTTAAAATAGTCTATTTTTAAAGTGGCAATTTTGGAAAATTTTTCAATAAATTTGTAACAGGTGGCAAGAATATTCCAAAAACAATTGATAAATACCTTGGTTTTTGATAAAATGTAATGAGTAATAATTGGAGGCAAAATAAATATGAGCGAAATGCAAGATAAAAATCGCGAAACCAGAATTGGTCAGCAGAAAAGCACTTTTATCAAACGAATGATAATTTGCTTGGTTATTATTGCAATCATTTCAATAGTGTTTGCGGTGGTTAACAAAAGTGCTGCTGGAACTGAAATTTCTTATAACGAGTTCCAAACACAACTTTCTGGCGGTCAAATTAAAGAAATTAATTTAAAACAATCTAAAATTCAAATATATTATACTAACGGCGAAGCGCATTGGATGTATAACAGAAACAGTGCTGAAACAAGTGTGATTGAAGCAATTAACGCACTTTACGCAGATGAAAGTTTCACGGGAAACATTCCTAAACTTGTTTTTGGAACAACTACAACCGTTTCAGTGATGAGTATACTTTATCCAATTTTAATGGTTGTTATATTTGCTTTTATGATTTTCTTTATCACTCGTCAAATTCGTGGTGCAAACAATAAAAGTTTCGATTTTGTTAAAAGCAGAGCAAGAGTGTATCCTAGCAAAACAAAATTTACTGATGTTGCTGGTGAAGATGAAGAAAAAGCAGAACTTGAAGATATTGTAGACTTTTTAAAGAATCCAAACAAATATATCGAACTTGGAGCGAAAATTCCTAAAGGTGTGCTTTTAGTTGGCCCTCCTGGAACAGGTAAAACCTTGCTTGCAAGAGCAGTTGCCGGTGAAGCGGGTGTTCCATTCTTCACAATTAGTGGTTCAGACTTTATGGAACTTTTTGTGGGTGTTGGTGCTTCGAGAGTTCGTGATTTATTTGAAAATGCTAAAAAATCAAAGCCTTGTATCATCTTTATTGATGAAATTGACGCTGTTGGTCGTCAAAGAGGCGCTGGTATGGGTGGCGGAAATGACGAAAGAGAACAAACCCTTAACCAACTTTTAGTTCAAATGGACGGTTTTGAAGATAATGAAGGCATTATTGTTATGGCTGCAACAAACCGTGTTGACATTTTAGACCCTGCACTTCTTCGTCCTGGAAGATTTGACAGAAGAGTTAACATTAATATTCCTGACATTAAGGGAAGAGAAGAAATCCTTAAAGTTCATGCAAGAAACAAACCACTTGATGAAAAAGTAGATTTCAAAACAATTGCAAGAATCACATCTGGTTTTACAGGTGCTGAAATTGAAAACCTTTTAAATGAAGCAGCAATCTTGGTTGCTAAAGAAAATAGAAAGAAAATTACTGAAACTGATATTCAAAAATCTATAATGAAAGTTACTCTTGGACCACAAAAGAAGAGTCGTGTTA
>JAFQBZ010000151.1 GCA_017399515.1 Clostridia bacterium
AAGCATATTCAGTTTCTGACCCTGATAATTTTGACTCAATCATGGTTCTTGATAAATTCTCAGCATTCTATACACTTGAAGTTAAGCAATACTTTATGTTTATGCTTGGCTTTGCAACACTTATACCAATATTATTCAAGGCGACAGCACAAGTGCTTCGTAGAATTCTTGACTTAATATTATTAATTCTTGCAGGTCCGGTTGTTATTTCAACAATGGCAATCAACCCTGATCAAAGTGGAAAGGGTAATAAAATCTTTGACACTTGGAAGAATAACCTGTCCGATACATTGCTGCATGTATTTGGATATATGATAGCATTTAATGTTTATTATGTGCTTGTTTCAACTGTAATGGGTATGGACTTCGTTTCAGAAGCAACAATGCAAGCAGTTGGCAGAGTTGGTGGACTCACATCAATTCTTACCGAAAGCAGTATCAACTCACTTATAACTTATGTTTATGTTGTTGCTGCTGCAGGAACCATTGAAACATCTGCTGACCTTCTTGTTAACATTGTTACTTGTGGAAAATCTTCAAAAGCATTCTCAACAAATATGTCTGGTGAAGTATTTGCCGACATTAAGAAAATGGTTACTGAAGTTAGAGAAATCTATGATGCCGTATCTGGTATTGCTAGTGGACAGGCATTGACGCAACTGAAAGACTTTGCAATGCAGAGTGCTAAGAACTTTATTCCTGGTGGACAGATGGTTGCAGGTATGATTCAAAAGGGTCAAAACATTGCAACAGACATCAAAGCCAAAGGTCTTGAAAAGTCAGCCGTTGCAAATGGAATGTCACCAGAAGTTGCTAAGAAAATGTCTAAGCAATTTGCTGATACAGAAAAAGGTCAACGCGAACAAAAGCGTCAAAATAGTGCAAACAATGCAAATAAATTCTTAAAAACAACGCTAGGAACGGGTCCTATGTTCGAAGAATCTAAGTCTTCTAGCGGCGGTGGTGGAGGCGCAGCAAAGAAGCCAAAAGCACCAAAAAAACCAAAAGCCAAAAAGAAAGGCGGCGGAAAAAAGAAAAAATAGTACCGGAGAGAAAATAGATGGGTTTTATTAGTTCTGTTACCAAAATACCGAATTTAATGATGAAGATTGCTTCGTCTATTTTCTCTGGCGGTTCTTTCATATGCGGAGCGTCCGGAATGAGCAAACTTATAGACGCTGTTTTTAACTTCTTGTCAAAAATATTCTATTTTGTTTCTAAATGGATGCTTTTCATATTAGACATATTGTTTTCATTTATAAGACAACTTTGTGGTCTTGAAATGAAATACGATTCACTTGAAACAATGGTTTCAAAAGAATCAGACTTTGTTTTTAACTTGCTTTTCTCTGCAACTGACACAATAACTCCAATTATTAAAAACTTGATTGGTCTTGCAGTTGCGCTCATAATATTCTTTGCAATTCTTGCAGTTATAAAAACATCGTTTGAATCATTAAAAAACAAAAGTCCTGCAGATATTAAGGGCGTTGTAACAAAAACATTAAGAGCATTTGTGCTTTTGATAATCACTCCAATGCTTGCGATTGTTGGTATTGTTGCTTCTAACACAATTTTAAAATCGTTATATAACGCAACAAACACAACGAACTCAAACAGTTTGAGTGCACAGTTATTCTCAGCCTCGGCAACATCTGCAAGTGCATACCGAATATATGCACAGAACGGACTGAAAATCCCAATGACATTTGACTTTACCAAGCAAATGGAAATTGTGGAATATTATAAAGATAGACCTGTAACCGACGAATTTAGAAAATATGTTAGTTCTGTTGAAAATATAGTTTTCACAAACTATAAAGATTTCAACGAAGGGGCATTTACTGAATTTAGGCTTTTAAATGACACATACTCTCCAACAGGTTCTGCTGCACAGAGAGCA
>JAFQBZ010000152.1 GCA_017399515.1 Clostridia bacterium
CAAACCCTGTTCCGTTTTGAGCCCCAGCACCTCTATTAAACCCACCTTGAGCACCGTTTGTGTTTTGTCTGCCAGAATAATCTCTGCCATTATCAAATCTACGCTCGCCTGTTGGATTAAATCTTGAACCTGCTGGTCTTTGTCCTTGATAACCGTTTCCTGCTGGTCTTTGTCCATTAGCATTTCTGTTATATGGTTGACCACCATTTTCAGGTCTTTGGAAACCACCTTGGCGTTGTGCACTTGCATTTCTGTTAAAACCTTGGCGTTGAGATTGAACATCTGCCTGTGGTTTTGCCACTTGTGGTTTTTGAATGGCAGTTTCAGTTTTTGGTTCTGCAACTTTTTCAGCAGAAACAACAGCAGCAACCTTTGTTTCAGGTTTTTCTGCTGATTTTGATTCAACCTTTTCACTCTTCTTCTTAACTTCAACAATTTTTGTGCCAACAACACTAAGTCTTTGCTTTAAAGACTTTAAATTGTTTGCAAATTCAACAACACGATTTTCCTTAATAAGATTTTGCATTTCACTAATGTTTGAAAAGCCACCTTGTGTTTTGTTTTCTGTTTTGTTCAAAATTTCCTCCAAGACTATAGATTAGTCAAATTCTTTTTTATTTGAGCCGCTAAGTTTTTATCTAAAATAGCAACTGCTTTAACACTTTTATTATCTAACAAATTTTCAAAATTTTCAAGACCTATTTTTAATAAATCTATATTATTTTGCATAGAAAACTTAGTTATTTTATTAAAACTTGATTCTTGCAATGAATCAGACACCAAAATGAGTTCAACTTTTCTGCATTTTGTGATGTCGTCAACCCCATATTTAACAGATCTTGATTTTATTGCAAACCCCAAATAAGTTCTTGCTTTATCTATTTGTAAATTCATTTAAAAGTTCCTCATAAACAGAGTCGTCAATAGGTCTTTTAAAAACCCTGTTTAATGCTTTATTTTTTTTGCATAATTTTGCACAGTCTATATTTTTGCAAATGTAAGCGCCACGCCCCTCTAACTTTGCAGTTCTCTCAACAAAAACTTCACCACTTTTATTCATTACAACCTTAATAAATAAAGATTTATCACCTTTTGTTCTGCACGCTATACAGGTTCTTTCTGGCTTGTTATTTTGCATATACACCTCATATTAGTCCAAGTTAATATCTTCAGTTCCACCAAAAATGTCATCAATGTTTGAAACATCTGTGTGAGTATCGAAAACTTTAGATTCTTCTTGTGCTTTGCTTTCGCTCTTAACATCAATTTTCCAATTTGTAAGTTTTGCTGCTAAGCGAACATTTTGTCCACCTTTTCCAATAGCAAGAGAAAGTTTGTCATCAGCAACAATAACTCTTGCAGATTTTGTAATTTCATCAATTTCAACAGAAATAACTTTTGCTGGAGAAAGTGCACGAGCAATATATTCAAATGGGTCATCAGACCAAACAATAATATCGATTTTTTCACCACCAAGTTGGAAAACAATTGAGTTAACTCTCACACCTTTTGTTCCAACACAAGCACCAAGTGCATCAACATTAGGGTCTTTTGAATGGATTGCAATTTTTGTTCTGTAACCAACTTCACGAACAACATTAACAACTTCAACAACACCATCTTGAATTTCAGGAACTTCAAGTTCGAATAATTTCTTAACAAATCTTGCGTCTGCTCTTGAAACAATTGCTTGAACGCCATAGTTTGTTTCACGAAGTTTCTTAACATAAACTTTAAGTCTGTCACCAACATTATATCTTTCAGTTGTCATCTTGTCATATTCAGCCATAACACCTTCAATGTTAGTGTTTGGAAATTCAACATAAACTGTTCCTGTTGCTTCATCAACACGATTAACAACACCGGTCATAAGAGTGTCAACTTTATTTGCAAATTCACCATAAGCAGAAGTTTTTTCTTTTTCACGGAGTTTTTGTGTGATTACTTGTTTTGCAGTTCCTGCTGCAATTCTTCCAAATTCTTTTGGAGTCACAGGGGTTTTAAGTCTATCACCAATCTTTGCAGTCTTTTTAACAAGTTTTGCATCTTGAAGTGAAATTTCACTGTCAGGATTTTCAACTTCTGCCACAACTGTTTGATAAGCATAAATTTCAATTGAATATTTTTCTGGCTTAAGTTCAACTTCAACAGGACGAACTTCATCAAAGTTTCTCTTATATGCAGTTGTAAGAGCAGTTTTGAGTGCGTCTAAAAAATATTCTTTTTCAATTCCTTTTTCTTTTTCTAAAGCGTCAAGCGCCATAAAGAAATCTTTGTTTGTCATAATTTTTTCTCTCCTAAAATTCAATGTATTTTGTTGCTTTTGAAATCATTTTTCTCTCAAGTTTAATTGTTTCTTTTTCAGTTTCAAGTTCAATCATGCTCTCGTCAAAACTTAAAAGTTTTCCAATAAATATCTTTTTCTTAAGTATTGCTTGAAAAAGTTTCACTTCGAGCACTTGACCAAGGTTTCTGTTATAGTCTTTATCTGTAACAATTGGTCTGTCAATGCCAGGGCTTGAAACATTAAGTGTGTAAGGCTTGCCCATGGTTGGATCAAGTTCATCAAGTGGTTCATCAATCGCATCATGAACCTTTTCGCAATCAGTGATGTCGATATACCCCTCTTTTTTATCGATAAACACTGTTAAATTATCTCCATTGTGTTTTTTTGCAAACTCAACTTCAACAATTTCATAGCCAAGTTCAGTCACAATCGGCTCAATGAAATTTTCAATTTGTTCAGATATCTTTGACATATAACTCTCCTATTTTTTTACAAAATTTTAGGAGTGG
>JAFQBZ010000153.1 GCA_017399515.1 Clostridia bacterium
AATATTGAATGCTGGAATAGCATAGCCTTCTGCAAGTGCTTTTTCGAGCATGTGTTTGGTATTTACAAGTGCCATAAAATATCCTTCCTTACATAAAATATTGATGTGGTAATTTATTTTTGAAATTATACACAATATTATTATAGAATTTTCACAAAAATTTGCAAACAAATATTCAAACATTTGCTTTATTTGGTTTATTAGTATAAAATCGAAAATGTAAACAATAATATAAAAAGGAGATTATTATGGCAAATATTAAAGTTGCAATTAATGGATTTGGTAGAATTGGTAGACTTGCATTTAGACAAATGTTCGGTGCAAAAGGTTACGAAATCGTTGCTATCAACGACCTTACAAGTCCAAAAATGCTTGCTCATCTTTTAAAATATGATTCTGCTCAAGGACCATATGCACTTGCAAGCAAAGTTCAATCATCAGAAGAAGGCGCTGCTGAAGGCTGGATTGCTGTTGATGGACACAAAATTAGAATCTATGCAGAAAAAGACGCAGTTAACTGCCCATGGAAAGCCCTTGGCGTTGATGTAGTTTTAGAGTGCACAGGTTTCTACACATCTAAAGAAAAATCTATGGCTCATATTCAAGCCGGTGCAAAGAAAGTTATCATTTCTGCTCCTGCTGGAAAAGACCTTCCAACAATCGTTTATTCAGTTAACGAAAAAACATTAAAGAAAACAGACACAATTATCTCTGCTGCAAGTTGCACAACAAACTGCTTGGCTCCAATGGCAAAAGCACTTAACGATGCTTTCCCAATTCAATCAGGCATCATGACAACTGTTCACGCTTACACAGGTGACCAAATGGTTCTTGATGGTCCACACAGAAAGGGTGACCTTAGAAGAGCAAGAGCCGCTGCTGTTAACATTGTTCCAAACTCAACAGGTGCTGCAAAGGCTATTGGTCTTGTTATTCCTGAACTTGATGGCAAACTCATCGGTTCTGCACAAAGAGTTCCTGTTCCAACAGGTTCAACAACAATCTTAGTTGCTGTTGTTAAAGGCAAAGATGTTACTGCTGAAGCAATCAATGCTGCAATGAAGAAGCAAGCATCACCATCATTTGGTTACAACACAGACCCAATCGTTTCTTGTGATATCATTGGAAGCACTTATGGTTCAATCTTTGATGCAACTCAAACAATGGTTACAAAAGTTGCTGAAGATCTTTATCAAGTTCAAGTTGTTGCTTGGTATGACAACGAAAACTCTTACACATCACAAATGGTAAGAACAATTAAATATTTTGCTGAATTATAATAAAATTTAAACAAATAAATAAGCCACCCACAGGGTGGCTTTTTTGTTGTCAAAACATTGAAAAACATTTAATATAATGGTATAATGTAATAGTTCTAAAGAGGATAACTATGATTGATAATTTTAATATTGAAATAAATGATAATGAGAAAATTAAGAGAATCAAAAAAAGCAATTTAATTGTTAGGCTTTCAATTCTTGGTGCATTTTTGCTTACTGTTTTGATTTCTGCAATAGTGGTTTTTGCCGGGTCAAATAAGCAAATTGTGGGGATTGGAAATAATAGTGGCTCTAGATATATTAATGGTGCAAACTATATTTATCAAGAAATCCATTTGACTAACTTAAAAAATGACGGTTCAACTGAAATCATTTATGCAAGTGATTTTAAATTTAAACTTTATGGAAATGAATATGTTGGCGAGTTTATTTCAACCGGAAACATTGCAAATGCTTCAAACAAATATGAACTTGTGCATAATGATAACGACCAATATTTCGCGGTTTACTTTAAAATGAACTATCTTGGTGATGGTAAATTTTATTACAATGATGAAGTGTTAGGTGTTATTTCAAACGATGATAGATGGTATAATTTTGGCTCAGCGGCAATTATTGAATTTTTAATTTTTGGCTTTATTTTTGGTTTTGTCAGTGCAAAACTCAGTGGCAGACTTTATCCAAAAAATGGCGAAAAATACAAAAAAATTAATGAAAATGTTGCACAAAAACTTAAAGGTTTAAAATTTAACACCACAAAAACATTTGCGCTTTCTGGCAGAAAGTCAGGTTCGACTGACATTGAAAAAATGCAGGTGTTTGTTGATGGAAAAAACAAAAAACTTGCACTTGTTGATTATGACAAACTTGTTTGCAAAGTGGTTGATTATAAAGATGTTGTCAGTTATAAACTTATTGAAAAGAATGGAACTGATATTAATTCACAACTTCATTTCAGCATTATTTTAGACTCGGCTTACACCACCACCTCAAGCAGAGAAGTTTGCAAAAAATTGCAACTTGTGTTTGTGTTAAATGACGAAGAAGATTCAACACTCATCTATGAACTTGTTAAATCAAGCATTGGAATTGATAGTGAAAGATATAAAAGACTTTCAAAAGAATTGATTGAACTTACAGCATTTTTAGATATCGTTGAAAAGAACACACCAAAAGATAAACGCTTTGTTTATTGCAAACATTGTGGAACTAAAAATGATTATGACGCAAAAAATTGTTCATCTTGCGGTGCAGCAATTGACTAATGAAAGGAAAGGGTTTCAAGCCCTTTCTTTTTTTATGCATAAATTTAAAACTAAATTTTTTAAAATTTTTTATTGACAATTTAAAACAGTTGTTGTATTATTGTGTTAGTTAAGTGATACAGTGAAATATAAATTGTGTCAAAGGGAATAGACATGGGATATAATTTTTCAAATGATAAACCGATATTTTTGCAACTTGCAGATGTGATTAAAAGTGACATTGTGAGTGGTAAATTTAAAATAACAGAAAAACTTCCATCGGTGCGTGACTTTGCTTTTTTATATGGGGTGAATCCAAACACCGTTCAAAAGGCGCTTCAAATTTTAGAAGATGATGGGCTTATTGTGACCGACAGAACGAATGGAAAATTTGTTGCAGGAAGCACTGAAAAAATTGAAGCACAAAAATCAAAAACAATAACGCAAGAAATTGATTTGTTTATTGAAAAAATGAAATCACTTGGGCTTGGGCTTGATGAAATTAAAAATTTAATAAATAACAGGGGAGAGTAAAAATGAGCATTATTTTAGAATATAAAAATGTAAATAAAAACTTTGCTGAAAAAGAAGTTTTGAAAGATGTGAACTTAAAAATTGAATCAAACAAAATTGTTGGGCTTCTTGGAAAAAATGGAAGTGGAAAATCAACACTTTTCAAACTTGCAAATGATTTGCTTGTGCCAACAAGTGGAGAGATTTTGATTGATGGAAAACCCGTTTCAGTTGAAAGCAAAAATATAGTTTCATATCTTCCAGAGCGTTCATATTTAGAACCTAATTTAAAGGTTAGCGATGCAATTAAAGTTTTTGAAACTTTTTATGAAGATTTTGATAGCAAAAAAGCAGAAGAACTTTTAAAAGACCTTGAACTTGACCGTGAAATGCAACTTTCAAAAATGAGCAAGGGCATGAAAGAAAAAGTTCAACTTGTGCTTGTTATGAGCAGAAAGGCAAAAATCTACATTTTAGACGAACCTCTTGGTGGTGTTGACCCAGCAAGCAGAGATTACATTTTGCAAACCATTCTCAAAAACTTTGATGAAAATGCAACACTTTTAATTTCAACACATATGGTTGCTGACATTGAAAAGATTTTAGACGAAGTTATTTTCATTGATAATGGCAAAATTGTGCTTCAAGAAAATGCTGATGAACTTCGCGTTAAAGAAAAGGGTTCAATCGATGAAATTTTCAGGAGGAAATTCTATGTTAAGTAAACTTTTAAAAAGAGATTTAAAAAAGAATATGCGCTGGATGTGGATTTTGTTTGTGGGCACAATTGTGCTTGCGGCAGTGACAAGGGGCGTAAAAGAACTTGGAGAAAATGTTGCATTTTTCAAAGTTGTTGGAATTTTTCTTGAAGGCGTGTTTTATGGCCTTGCGGTGAACCTTATCATTCAACCATTTTTGAGAAATTTCTTAAATTTTCATAAGTCATTTTATAGTGATGAATCATATTTAACCCACACACTTCCGGTTACAAAAAATGCACTTATAAATTCAAAATATTTAACAGCACTCATTGAAATTGTTGCTGGCTTTGCTTCACTTATTGTTTCAATTTTAATTATGTATGCTGGTCCAAATTTCACAAAAACATTAAAACTTTTGTTATCAACAGTCATCACAGGTGAGTTTTCAGTTGCACTTGCAATTATTGGTATTGTTGCGCTTATTATTGTTGAGTTTTTGATGTTTATTTCAATTATTGATTTTTCAATCATTATTGGTTTTAGAGCAAAAGACAGAAAAATTTTAAAAACATTTTTAATCACATTAGGCATATCATTTGCGGCAATCACAGTGCTCTTTATTTGTCTTCTTATTGTTTTTAGCATAAACGGAGTCAAACTCACAACAACTTCACTTGTGATTTCAGGTTCAGCATTTATGAGTGTGCTTGTTTCAGCCATTGTGATTTATATTGCGGTTGTGGTTTTGTTCTATTTCCTTGCAAAAAGAGAATTTAACAAAGGCGTTAATGTTGACTAAAAAAAATGGAAAGGGGAATAACCCCTTTCTTTTTTTTGCGTAATTAATTTTTAATTTTATGCAAAATAAAAACCACCAAATTTTGGTGGTTTTTGTATGTTTATTGATTATGGACGAAGACCAAGTCCACCTTCAAGTGTAACAGTTTCACCGGTCATAAACTTGAAGTCTGGTGAAGCAAGCCCGACGCAAACTCTTCCAATTTCAAGTTCGCTGTCACCAAAGTGTCCAATTGGTGGAGTTTTTACATTTGCTTTAAATGCATCTGGATATTCATTTGCAAACTTTTCAAGTTGTGCTGTCCAAGCGAGTGGGCAAACAATGTTGACATTAATGTTGTCTTTAGCCCATTCTGTTGCAGCAACCCTTGAAAGTCCACGAATGCCTTCTTTTGCAGCAGCGTATGCACATTGACCGAAGTTTCCAAAAAGTCCAGCACCTGAAGCAAAGTTGATAACAGAACCTTGAGTTGCTTTAAGGTGAGGGTAGCACGCCTTCATATAATAGAAAGTTGCATAAAGCCCTGAATACAATGCAAGGTTAAATTGGTCGGTTGTGTGGTTTTCAAGTGTAACGCCTGAAGCAGATGCTTGTGCGTTATTGATAAGCACATCAATTCTTCCAAACTTTTTCATTGTTTCAGCCACAACCATATTTGCAACGGCTTCGTTGTCAGCACCTGCATTGATGTCTGCAACAAGTGTTAAAACCTTAACTTTATAATTTTTTTCAAGTTCTGCTTTTGCATCAAGAAGTTTTTGTTCGTTTCTTCCTGTAATTACAAGGTTTGCACCTTCTTTTGCGTAAGCAGTTGCGATTCCGTATCCAATAGAACCACATTTTCCATCACTAAGCACGGCTCTGCCTGCACCTGTGATAATGGCGGTTTTGCCTTTTAAAAATCCCATAATAAATTCTCCTTTTTTATTGTTTACAATTTTGATTATAAATAAAACAACATTTATTAGCAAATAAATTACGCACGAAAATGACTTATTTTAATATTCTATTGAAAAAGAATTTTATTTATGCTATAATTATATTATCAAAACTATGGGAGTTAAATCATGAAAGAAGGATTAAACCTTGACGGCATTAAACTTGCACTTAAATTAAAGTTTGAAAAAGTTAAACCATTTGTTGAAAAAGAATATAAAAGACCTGCTGAAGCAAAAGCACCTTATGTGTCTGCAGAGTGTCCTGAAAAACTTAAACCGCTTGCGGAAAGACTTGTGGCTATTCAAACTTTAAACGGTGAAATTAAAACTGAAGACATTGAAAAGAATGATGTTTATAAAATCAAAGATATGTCGAGAGAGCCATATAAGTTGTCGTTTAGAGATGCCATTTCATTTATGGTTGAAAATGCTTACTTTGTTGACTTTGATGTGGTTAATGCAAGGCACATTTTAAAATTTTTAAATGAGTTCGAAGAAATATATAACAAATTTTACGCACAAAATGGGGCAGTTCCTTTAAACGCTTTTAGTGATGAAACAAGACTCTTTATTAAAAATTTGAAATCAGGCATTTCAAAAGAAGATGTTATGCGAATCATTTTAGAAGTGTATGCTCCTGAATATGCCGATGTGAAAATGGAACATCATAACTACGACCTTGTTCCAAGAGCACCTCTTGGCGATGAAGAAGTTTCAAGAATTATTGCTGAACTTGAATCTGTTGTAAGAGAAGAGGGAACTCTTGACGCAATATTCTCAAAAAAATATGAGCCATATTTCAAAAAACTTTGTGAAAGATTAAAACTTTCAGGTCACACTTTCCATTCATTTGTAACAAAGCATACTGATTTTGATTATACCTTATGTTTCAAGTGTGACATTGTTAAAGCAACTCGCAAAATGATTGAGGGTTATTACGACACTTATGGCACAACTGTGGGCATTCAATATAAAGACCCTTATCTTTATAACAAAATTGAACTTGCAAAAGAAGTTTTGGGTGTTTACACAATCAGTGAAGTGCTTGAAGAGATGGGTATTGAAAGTGACAACTATGACACTTCAAAACACATACTTTCTGCAGAAGTTATTGCGATGCGTGAAAAGGCACTTTTTGAAAAACTTGAAAAGATTTACCCTGACAAATTTATCACTTTAAAATCAAGCATAAACGAAAGTGAACTTTATGAAGAATTATTGTTTTTGGCAAGGCGAAGAAAGTTTGCAAATGTTAATGACTATCTTGCAACGAAAGGCTTTTCAAGAGATTTAAACTATAACGCAAAAGTTAATAGAAATATGTATTTAAGCGAAAGAGATATCGTTCATTACGGATTTTTAAAATTTTGCAAATCACCTGAAGATGTTGAATCAAGACTTGCTGAAAATGGTGTGGTTCTTGCTGACCCTTATGTGAGTTTGGGAATATACAGAAAACTTGCATTTGACGGCATTGACAGTGAATTTAAAACAAAGTCAAAATCAGCAATAAACAAAAATATGTTCAGTTCATTATCTTAAAAAACAAGGAGAAATCCTTGTTTTTTTATTTTTTAGCGAAAATATTTGGTTTTATCGCCCAAAATATATAAGAAAAATCAAATATAAATTTACAAACCCATTTATTTGTGATACACTTAAAATGAATTAAAATAAGTAAAATAAGGAAATTGGTGACTTTTATGAAACAATGCCCAAGATGTGCTGCTGAAATCACATCAAAAATGAAAAAATGCGAAAAATGTGGGCTTCCACTTGATAGCGTTGATTTTTCTGATGAACTTGAAAAGCAAGAACTTGAAATGAAAAACAAAAAAGCAGAAAAAAAGGCTGAAAAAAGAGCAAAGAAACTTGCAAAAAAACAAGAACTTAAAGAAAAGCGTGAAAGAGAATCTGTTTCAACAACAGACTTTTCTAAATTTGCAAGCAATGTAGAGCGTGAAGAAGAACCTGAAGAATATATTGAAAAGAAAGGTCTTTTCGGTTCAAAAAAGAAAAAGAAAAACAAACAAGAAAAACCTAACTTTGAAATTGATGAAAATGGTGAATTTTATATTAACACCGCCGATGTTGAAATTGTTGGTGCTGAAACCGGAAAACTTATTGAAGAGCAACACGCAAAATCATATAGTGTTAAAAAGGCGCGTGGTGATTATAAAGAACCAAAAATCAAATGGTGGGAAATTTATAAACTTGCTGACCGTGCTTTTGCAAGAAGAAAGATTAAGAAAGAAGTTAACAAGGCCGCAAAAATTAAACCTGAGTTTATTAAAAAATCAAGCCTTTTGACTCGTGCTATCTTTTTGGGTTGGTCTGGTGCACATAACTTCTATGCAAAAAACACAAAGAAGGGTTGGACATCTGTCATTTCACTTATTCTTTGGATGGGCATAGCATTCTTTGCACAATACATTCCATTCCTTTCACACATTCAAATTTCAGTTGGTGGTTGTGCCGGATTCATTGTGTTGTTCATTTGGTTTGGTGATGTTTTCAGCATTGCCTTTAACTCGTTTAAGTATAGACTTCAAAAAGAAAAGTTTATATTCTCACTTAACATTGAAACCAGAGCAAAACTTGGTGAAAAATATATTGACTATGAACTTTACAAAAAGCCTTGGTGGTTTAGATTTAAAGTTTGGTGTCAAAAGAAAAAACGCAACTATGAAGAATGGAAACATGACCGTCGTCAAAGACTTATCGAAAAAGAAAAAGCAAAACTTGCAAAGCAAGAAGAACAGGCAAAGATTGATGAAGAAATTGCTCGCCATGACGCAATGGAAGACGCTGAGTTTGAAAAGAAAAAACAAGAAGAGCGTGCAAAACTTATTATGGACGAGGGAATGGTTGCCGACCTTAAATCTTTTGGTAATGAAGACACAAAAGTTTTAAAAGTTGAAACAGAAGAAAAGGCTGAAGAACCAAAACCAGAACCAAAACAAGAAAAGCCAAAAACAAAGGCTAAAGTTACAGTTAAAAAATCTACAAAAAAATCAACAAAAAAGAAATAAAAAACAGAGAAAAATATGCAAAAAAATAACATTAAAATTCAAGAACTTAAAGGAAAGACCGTTGTGGTTGGAATGAGTGGTGGGGTTGACTCATCAGTTGCTTGCTTGCTTTTAAAACAAGCAGGCGCAAATGTTATTGGCTTGCATATGAAAACTGAAAATGCAGAAACTAGCGAAGTCGACAAACAAAGAGTTATTGATGTTTGTGAAAAACTTGGTGTGAAGTTAGAAGTGGTTGAATATAAAGACGAAATGAAAACCGTTAAAGATTATTTCGTTCAAGAATATTTAGCCGGCAGAACACCAAACCCTTGCGTTGTTTGCAATAGAGAAGTTAAGTTCAAACCATTCATTGAGTTTGCAGAAAAGTTTAATGCAGACTATTTCGCAACAGGGCATTATGCAGTTGTTGAACACATTGGCGATAAGCATTATTTAAAAGTTGCTGCTGACAAAAACAAAGACCAATCATATTTTCTTTGCAAGTTGTCACAGTCACAACTTCAAAAAGCATTGTTTCCACTTGGGGCTTTAACAAAACCTGAGGTTCGAGAAATTGCAGAAGCAAATGGGCTTGCTTTTGAAGGCGTTAAAGAAAGTCAAGATATCTGTTTTTTGGGCACTCAAAAATTTAAAGAATTTATGGAAAGTAATTATCCTGAAAAAACAGGTGACATTATTGATATCAATTCAAACAAAGTTGTTGGAAAACATACCGGCATTTCAAAATATACCATTGGTCAAAGAAAAGGTCTTGGCATTGGTGGTGGGCATGGCTCAACCGGTGAAAGTTGGTCAGTTGTGAAAAAAGATATGGCAAAAAACATAATTTATGTTTGCCAGGGAAATTCTTATTATGCCGATGGGCTTTATGCTAGTGGCTTTAATTGGATTCCTGAAAAGCCAGCAGATAAGTTTGAATGCTATGCAAAATTTAGATATCGTCAAGAGGCAAAAAAGGTTAGTGTTTCTGTGCTTGGTGATAACAAAGTTTTTGTTGAGTTTAAAGAAAAACAAACATCAATTGCTGAAGGTCAATTCGTGGTGCTTTATGATGAAAGCACTTGTCTTGGTGGTGGCGTGATTGATGAAATTTATAAAAAATAGGAAAGTTTTATGAATATTATTGTGAATGTTGTTGTTAAACAAGATAACAAAATTTTAATGGTTCAAGAAGGTGAGGGTAAAGCAAAAGGAAAGTGGAACTTTCCAGCAGGACACCTAGATGAAGGTGAAGATATTTTTGCTGGTGCCATTCGTGAAGCAAAGGAAGAAACGGGCTTTGATGTTAAACTTACAGGGCTTATAAATCTTCAAAATGTAGTGTTTAATGACAGGCACATTTTAATGGTAATGTTTGCTGCTGAAATAGTGGGTGGAGCGCTCACAATTGATGGCAAAGAAATCATGAATGTTAAGTTTACAGATATTGCCGAGATATTCAAAATGACAGATAATGAACTTCGCAGCGCTGACGCACGAAAAGAAACGATAAAGAGATTGATTGATGAAAAAGTTTGCTCACTTGATGTGATGTCAAACTATAATTGTAAAACCAGATAAAAAGGAGAAAATTATGAAGCAAGTAGTACTCACAGGTATAAAGCCAACAGGTGCTCCTCACATAGGAAACTATTTTGGCGTTATCAAAAGAGCAATAGAAATGAGTCAAAACACTGAGTATGACAGATTTTATTTTATTGCTGATTATCACGCATTAAATTCACTTAAAAATGCTGATGATATGAAAAAATATTATAAAGAACTTGCTTGCACATGGCTTGCTTGTGGGTTAGACCCAGAAAAAGTTTTATTTTATCGTCAAAGTCAAATTCCTGAAACATTTGAACTTTGCTGGATTTTAATGAATGTTACTCCAAAGGGGTTAATGGATAGGGCACACGCTTATAAGGCGGTTGTTCAAGAAAATGAAACTGCTGGCAAAGACCCAGATGATGGCGTTAATATGGGGCTTTATAATTACCCAATTTTAATGGCAGCAGACATTCTTTTGTTTAACACAAAGTTTGTTCCGGTTGGAAAAGACCAAAAACAACATGTTGAAATGGCGAGAGATATTGCAAAATATTTCAATAAAAAATATGGCTACACACTTGTTGTTCCAAATGAAATGATTGAAGAAAAAACCGCAACAATTGTTGGGCTTGATGGAAGAAAAATGAGCAAGAGTTATGGAAACCAACTTCCACTTTTTGCTGATGAAGTTGCACTCAAAAAACTCATTTCTGGAATCAAAACAGACAGTTCACTTCCAACTGAACCAAAGAGCACAGATTGCACACTTTTTGAATATATCAAACTTTTTGGAACTGAAGAAAAACAAGCGGAAATGGCAAAGCGTTTTGCTGAAGGCATTTCTTGGGCTGATGCTAAAAAAGAACTCTTTGAAATTGCAAATGCTTATTTAAAGCCAATGCGTGATAGATATAACAGATATATGGAAAATTTTGAAGATGTTGAATTGCTTCTTCAAAAGGGTGAAAAACAAGCAAGAGAAATTGCAAGAGAAACCATTGCAAGAGTTCGCAAAGCCATCGGCGTTGACGAATTTAAGTAATCTTTTGTGATACTTAATTTTAATCACAAAATAAAAATGATAGGATTTTTCCTATCATTTTTTATTGCTTTTGTGGATTTGAACTACTTTCAAAACCAAAGTCAACAAAGTGTTCATATTCTTCTTGTGAACAAACCGCTCTAAATCTTCTATAGAAATTTAAGATATGTTCATCATATTCTTTTACGCCATATTTTTTATATTTTTCTTCCAAATCTTTAATAAAGTATAAACAAGTATTTGCTTTTTTTGTGTTAGAAGACACATGTTTTAAAATTGTGTGTGAAGGACGGTAAAAATATTTATTTTTAATAATTTTATATAAGTCCATAACTTCTTCAGGTGTTTTGTTTTCAATGAGTTTAGTGCATGCTTTTTCATATAGTTCAGGAAAAAGGTCAGCGTTATCAAATAATGCGTGTATTAATTCATTGATTAATTTTTCATCGTTAAGAGATAAAATATAATTAAGAACGGCTGTTTGGCAATCTTTTCTTTCTGCTCTTAACTTAAACTCTTTATAAACAGGAAGATTATTTGCCATTGATTCAAGATCGTCAACATATTTAATTAAAGCAGAATAGTCATGGCTTTGCATAATAGATTCTAAAAGTTTCACATCTAAAAATTCATAATTGGTTTTGTTATTTTGTTTCATAAAAATTGCTCCTTTATTGTTTTTCTTTTGATTAAAATTTTTATTGTTCTAAAAATGCGTTTACTTTTAAATATTCTTGAGTGTCGCGTGCTCTAAACTTTTCAAGGTCAACCTGAAGGGTTTGATTTTTTAAACCTTCGGCAGAATGAGGAAGAATGAGTGATTTTTTGTTAAGCACAACAACATGTCCGTTTGGCATAAACATCATATCAGCACCAATAAGCAGGGCGGTTATGCTTATGTCTGTTTTTAAAAAGTAAATAAATGCCTTCTTTTGAATTTCGGGAATGTTTGCCATTTTGATTTCTTCAATAAATCTTTCCCTTGCATACATTAAATGAATTTTGCTTAAAACGAGTGAGTTGTCATTAATGTCAATTTTTAAAATGTTTCCAACTTTATCTTCAAAAGGGTAGATTCTTTTTGTTAAATGGTTTTTTAAATAACTCTTTCCAAATGTTGTGTCGGCAACTGCATAAAGCCCTGAGCCGTTGCTTCCTTTAGAATAATAGATTGGGTTCTTGGCAATTTGTTCAAGGTTATATTCGCTTCCAAAAGTTGCGCGGTAAATTGTTCCGCCATAAATTTCATCTTTAGAAACAGAAGAAGGTTTTCTTTGTTGCAAAAATCTAAACCAAGTGGCAACGATGTAAGGTGTGTTTTCTATAATGGTTTCTCTTGAGGCGCTTGCATAAATTTTAAATATTGGTTCAAGTGACATAAAGTCATAAAAAAGTTCTAAATCTTGATTAGAAATAGAATATGAATTAATTATGTCGTTGTTTATGTCACAGGTTCTAAAAAAGTTCATAAAATTTTCCTTATATAAATGATAATATACACATACTATATATTATATATATTATATAATGGAATGGTCAAACTGTCAAATTTTTGCAAAATCACAATGTTTTAAGTGGTGATAAAGGCATATAAATATAGATATAATAGGGAAATTTTAAAGAAAAACAAAAAAATTAAAAAATTTTCGACTTTTTTTAAAAAAGGTGTTGACATATTCTTTTAAAAGTAGTATCTTCTAGTAGTCGCCAATTTACAGCGCGTAAATATGACGGCTCAAAAATATCAATTTTGAAACGCCAAAAACTTTTTTAAAATTTTTTAAAAAAGGTGTTGACAAATAATTTTAAAAGTGATATTATTGAATCGTTCCGCACGGAACAATCGCAAATTGACAAATTAATATATTGAAATGTACAAGGTTTTTATGAATTTAAAATCTTTGTTAATTTCTTGAGAAATTAAAACATACTAAATACAAACTTTATTAGTCAGTATTAATGTCTATTAGAGTAAGAATTAAAACTTAAGAGTTTGATTCTGGCTCAGGACGAACGCTGGCGGTATGCTTAAG
>JAFQBZ010000154.1 GCA_017399515.1 Clostridia bacterium
CTTTTTAAGATTACCAATAATCTCATGAACTTCGTCATCATTATTCACTTGAAAAGCCATGCCAATAAATCTAGACTTCTTGATAACCATTTCAACAGGAATCATTTGTTCAATTGATATATAGTCGTTTTTTACTTCTTGTTGAACTTTACCTTCTTCTTCATAAATGGTGTCAACACTAACATAACCCATACAAAATCTCCAACTAATAAGTTTACACAATAAATATAGCATAAAATATCTAGATTTCAAAACATAAATGGTCAATTTGTATAAATTAAATTCTTGCAATTACTATTTTTAGTATGCTATACTTGATGTGGCTAATTATAGCAAATTTAATGAGGTGAATTATGAATATTTCAAAACATGTAGAAAATATGTGCCCTGTTTCAAAGGGTGCAAATCACAAATCTGCCCCAATTCCAGAAGAGGGACAATGGATTTCTGCCAAAGAAATTAAAGATATTTCTGGCCTTACACATGGTGTTGGAAGATGTGCACCACAACAAGGCGCTTGCAAACTCACATTGAATGTTAAAAATGGCGTTATTGAAGAAGCACTTGTTGAAACAATCGGTTGCAGTGGTATGACCCACTCTGCTGCTATGGCATCTGAAATTTTAGTAGGAAAAACAATTCTTGAAGCATTAAACACAGACCTTGTTTGTGACGCTATCAATGTTGCAATGAGAGAACTCTTCCTTCAAATCGTTTATGGAAGAACACAATCAGCATTCTCTGATGACGGTCTTGAAATTGGTGCTGGCTTGGACGATCTTGGAAAAGGTCTTTGCTCACAAGTTGGAACAAGTTATTCAACCAACCTTAAAGGTTCAAGATACCTTCAAATGGCTGAAGGATATATCACAAAACTTGCTCTTGATAAAAACAATGAAATCATTGGTTATGAATTTGTTAATATGGGCAAAATGATGGAAGCAATTTCAAACGGCACATCTGCTGACGAAGCCCTTAAAGCAAACCTTAAAACATATGGAAGATATAAAGACGCCGTTAAATATATCGATCCAAGAAAGGAGTAATTTATGGTAAAGTTCGAAGGTAAAGAAAAGAGAGAGGCATCTATCAACGAATGCCTTAAAAAATATGGTATCAAAAATTTAGAAGAAGCAAAAGAAATCTGCGACAACGCAGGAATCAATGTTGAATCAATCGTTAAAGGAATTCAACCAATCTGCTTCGAAAACGCTGTTTGGGCTTACACACTTGGAACTGCCCTTGCAATTAAAAATGATGTTAAATCAGCAGAAGAGGCTGGCAAATGGATCGGTATTGGTCTTCAAGCATTCTGCGTTCCTGGTTCAGTTGCTGACCACAGAAAAGTAGGTCTTGGACACGGAAACCTTGCATCAATGCTTTTAAATGAAAAAACAAAATGTTTCTGCTTCCTTGCAGGACACGAAAGTTTTGCTGCTGCTGAAGGTGCAATCGGCATTGCTTCAACAGCAAACAAGGTTAGAAAAGAGCCACTTCAAGTTATCCTTAATGGTCTTGGAAAAGACGCTGCTTACATCATTTCAAGAATCAATGGTTTCACCTATTGCCAAACTGAATATGATTATTCAACAGGCAAACTTAATGTTGTTAAAACTGTTGCTTTCTC
>JAFQBZ010000155.1 GCA_017399515.1 Clostridia bacterium
TGGAATGGTTCATAATTCATTTTCAGGAAAATTTGTTTCGTTTGAAGATAATACTTTGCTTGGCTATGCATTAGATGAAAAGAAATCTAAAATTAACCAATTGGTTATAGGAACAATTATTGAAGGCAAAGGTGTTACATTCTGCAAAATTTATGATGATTTCATTTCTAATCCAACATATTATCATGTGTTTGCAAATTCATTAGCAAATAATATGGGTTTAACAGATTCTTATTATGGTGAGTTCTTCTCAAGAGGCTTATTGCCAGATTTTAAAAGATTGGGTTTAACTTCAGTTCAAGCGAAAAAATTAACACGCGATGAAGCAGAAATCAAACGAATTATTGAAGTTTATAATAAAATGTATGAACATATCAAAGGTAGTGAAATAATTGGTGGACTTGCTTTAGATACTATTGAAGACTTGAATCCAGAAGAAACAACAAAATTAATAAGTGATTTTGCTGATGAAATGTTACACGCAGATTTGCCGGTTGTGCTTCAACAAGAGATTTGCACAGCGCAACCAGGAAATCAATAATAAATTTTTGGAGATAATAAAATGGAATTAAATGTTAAAAATGTATATAATATCAATTGTGATTGGTTTGCTCATGGAAAGGACGCGGCAGGAAACAGCAAAAACAGTTGGAATGGAGAAATTGTTGTTTTAGGCAATAATTCATGTTTTGGTTATGCAACTGATAACGGACATAAATCACCAACACATTTGCTTGTTGGAGCCATGGTTGAAGGAAGTGGTTTAACCATTTGCAAAATTCATTTGACAAATTCTGTTTATGACCCAATTATATTTGATGCATTTGCCAATCACGCAGGTGAAGAAAATTCATATTATGGTGAATTTTTGGCAAAAACATATTTCAATTATGTTCCTATGGGTATTACAACCATAAAAACTCAAGAAATGAAAGTTTCAAGAGAAGATATTGAAAAGATTGCAGAAACATATGATAAAATGCAAAAAACAATTGAAGGTAGGGTTGATATAACTTCATTAACACTTAAAGAGTATAATGAGTTAGATTATAATGATATGTCAACAAAACTTCAAATTGTTGCAAATAATGAGTATAATAAAGATTTACCAGACATTTTATTAAATAAAACAGGTTCTCAACCAAGCAGTAATTAAATATAAAAAAACAGGTTTTACAACCTGTTTTTTTTATTTTTCTTCATCTTCGTCATCGTCAAGACCATACATTTTGTAAAAATCATCAAGTGATGGCTCACCAGCAGTCATATCGATTTTGTCGATAGGAATTTCAACAAAACCTTTTTCGTTTGTGTTATATTCACTTATGCAAGCCCCACAGTTGTCGCAAATTTTGGTTGGGTCTAAATCGCATCTGTCACATTCACCACAATCATTACATTTTTTATCATCTTCAAGAACACACATTCCGTGTTCATCACCATGTTTAATTTTCATAAATTCTCCTTTAATATAAACATTATAATTTATAAAGTTAAAAATATCAAGATTTTTAATTATTAAAGATTTGTTCGAAAAAGGCAAAAATTTCCTCGTTAATTTTATTATTTCGAATAGCCACTTCTGGTGAGTTTGAAAAAACAAGATTTTTTAAATCTTCTAAACTTATATAAAGCACTTCAGAAAGTTCTTCTTCTTGAATTTTGAAATCAGCAAGTGGAATGTCTGCAAGAATGTAAAAATGATTTGAAAAACAATTATTGTTAGGATTTTTGCATCTTATTGTTCGCATATAGTTTAATTTATATTTTGAAATATCAATACCATATTCTTCTTGGGCTTCACGAATAACGCTTTCTTCAAGTGAATCATATCCTGTTACATGTCCGGCGCAAGGTGCAAGTTTGTTTGGATTAGACTTTTTGTTTGCAGCCCTTCTTTGAAGCAAAAGAGTTTTATCTTTTGGGTTTAAAATCCAAAGAGCAATTTCATTATGCCACAACAACTTTTCGTGAACAACACTTCGTTTTTCAAGTTTGTTTGTTGAATTTCCGTTTTCATCTAAAACCAAAATCATTTCTTCATTGTTGTTTGTTTCAATCATATTTTATCTCCAAATATATTTTAGCATAATAAAATAAAATTGTCATGAAAAAAGACCACTTGATTTCAAGTGGTCTTTTGTTTGGCAGGGGTGGAAGGAGTCGAACCCTCCTCTGGAGTTTTGGAGACTCTCATTCTACCGATGAACTACACCCCTAACAACAAAAAGAGTATATCATAAATTTAAGTTTTATGTCAATATATTTTTGCCATAATTTAATTGTTAAAAGTGTTTATTTGTGATAATATATTTTTGATAGGAGAGTTTTATGAATTTAATTTTAGTTGATGGATTAAATGAAAATGAATTTAAAATCATAAAAAATGCAAAAGGTGCTGATAAAACAGAAATTATAAAACTTGCTGAATTTGATTTGTCTAAAATTACTAATTATGAAAACATAACAATTTATACAGGTTTGTTTTTAAATTTCGTGACCAGCAATTTTATTTTTAGTGTTGAAAGAATGATAAATGAAAACATTAAAAAATTGCAAATTGATGTTATTTTTGTTGAAAATTTGGGTGAAAATGCAAAAATTGCAATTGATTGGTTAAACTCGGTTAATGAAAGATACTCACTTGCATTTAAAGTTAAATCTGAAATTGACAGATATAATCTTGCAGATGAATTTGTAAGTAATGACACTCAAAATATATCAAAATTAAGTCAAAATCAAGTGGGTAACGAGGTCACAATTTATACCGATGGTGCTTGTTCAGGAAACCCTGGTGCAGGTGGTTGGGGAGCGATTTTATTTCATGGTTCTCGAAAGAAAGAGATTTCTGGTTTTGAACCAAACACCACAAATAATAAAATGGAAATCACTGCAGTCATTCGTGCACTAGAACTTTTAAAAGCACCTTGCACTGTTGAGTTGTATTCAGATTCTGCTTATGTTGTTAACGCAATAACACTTGGTTGGCTTGAAAACTGGAAGAAGAATAATTGGCTTGGTTCTGACAAAAAACAAGTTAAAAACATTGAATATTGGAAAAGGCTTGATGAACTTATGAATATTCATAATGTTAATTTCAACAAAGTTAAAGGGCACGCAGACAATGAATTTAATAATCGTTGTGATGAACTTGCAACAGGTGAGATTGCTGCTCACGCAAATGATTTATAAAAAAACACCGATAATTTTATCGGTGTTTTTTTGTTAAACATTAAAGTTTTTAGAATAATAAAGTGCCATGTGAATGAGTGTTGAAATGATTGGTGCAAAACTAATGATTGTTGGAATAACCCAAAGCAAATGGTTATAGTGACTTTGAGAGAAACTATAGAAGCCCATTTGAAGGTTTAAACAATATGTGATAAGAAGCAATTGAATTGTAATTATCACTGCAATGAATATCATTATTCTTGGTGCAAATTTTGCAGGCACTTTTTTGTATGGGCTTATCACAAACATTACGGTGTGATAAATTGCATACACAATAAAAGGAATGAATCCAATTAAGAAATACTTAAATGAGAAGTTTTGAATTGTTTGTGCACTTGTGTTATTCATAATGATAAACACAGCAGACAAAACAAACACATAACCAAAGAGCAAGATTAAACTTTTAACTAAGTTTAATTTGTTTGAAAGCAAATAATTTCTTTCAACTTCTTCAGCACGACCATTTGATTTTCTATATTCTTTCACCAAAATACCATCACTTGCAAACTCAGTTTTTAAAGTTTTGATATCTTTAACTTTGCTCATAACTTCTTCATTATTCACACATTCGTTTGCAGTTTCTTGTGTGTCATTAGAAGTTTTCGAGTACGCTGAGAGATTGTTTAATTTTTGCTTATAGTTATTTTCAGTAAATCTTGGAGTGAATGTTTTATATTCTTCACTTGGTGAAACAAATGTTGAAGAATAATCATTCATATTTTTTGAAATAATGTCGTCAAATGAAGCAAATGAAGAAGTTTCATCTTGTGTTTCTTCATTTGAAGAATAAATGCTTTGTTCGTCATCATTTGAGTGATTGTTATAACCAAATTGGTTGTTATAACTTTCAAATTGTTCATCAAATGAAATTGTGTCTTCTTGAGTTGATTCCAAATTAGTTTCAAAATTGATAGGTGAATATTCATCTTTAACATTTGAATAATCTGCAGAATCTAAACTGTTGAAATATCCATTATTATTAGACATTTTAAGTTCTGCAAGTTCGTTTAAGTAATCATCAGTGTTTGTTTCTTGCTTAAAATCAATGATGTCTTTTGATTCTTCTTGGTTTGCGATATTTGTGATTAATTCTTCTTCAATTTCAGAATCAAGTTCATCATCTTCTTCAACATTTTCAGGTTCGTAATTATTATAACTTGGTTCGTCATTTCCAAACTCATTAAGATTTTTAATGGCGTTTTCAAGTTCGTTAATTTGATTATTGATTGAGGTTTGACTTAAATAATTATCACTTGAAAGCAAGTCTTCTTGAACAACATTAAGGTCATCACTTTTAAGTGTTTCAATTTCATCATTTTTATTTAAGTGATTGATGTATGAATTTTTATCACCATAATATTCATTAATTTCATCATCTTCTTGACCACGAAGTTTTGACAAGATATTCATTTCATTTGCTGTTTGATTGGTAAGGGTGTTGGTTGGAATATCTAAATCGTCGTCATCTTCTTCATAGGTTGTTTCGTTGTAATTTCTAACATAAACTCTGTCATCTTCGTCGTCTTCATTTTCAGAATTTCCAAGTGACATTTCTTCTTCAAGAAGAGAAGTATATTCATCAGTGATTTCATTGATTTCGTCTTCATCTAAATCAATGCTCTCAAGAGAGAATTCTTCGTCTAAAGCGTCTTCATCATCTTCATTTTCTTGAGAGGTTGAATATGATGAGTAAATTGAGTCAGTGTAGTCATTATCTTCATCGGCAACAACTTCGTCTTCATCAATATTGATTTTGTCATAAATGCTAGGAATTTTAAAGCGTTTTTGATTAGGGTAATCTGCTTCAGCGTCATCATTATCATCAAGATAATCAATTCGTTTTTCTGGTGTTGAAGGAATTTCTTCTTCAGGTTCTTCATCAGCAAATGAAGTTTCAACTTCTTCAATTTCATCATCAAAAGTTTCTTCAGCAGTTTCTTTAGGTTGATAAGTTTGTTCTTCATCAGTTAAAGTGTCTTCTGCAAATTCATCAACAAGTTCTTCTTGAGATTCAGCAGGGAGAGGTTGTTGAGATTCTTCTGGTTTATAATCAAACTTCTTGCCTTCAATGATTTTTTCATAGTCTTCTTTTTTAACTAAGCGATATTCGTCATAATCATGATTGCTGAGAAGGTTATCAATGATAAATTTAGACTTTGTCCATTCTTCTTGTTTTTGAAGGAGAGAGTCTTTGCCTTTTTCAGTGAGTTTATAATAATGGCGTCTTCCACCAATATCACTGTCAAGCCAATATGACGAAATAAGCTCTTGATTTTCAAGACGCTTTAAACAACTATATAGGGTTGGTTGCTTAAGTTCATATGTTCCACTACTTTTTTCGCCAACTTCTTTAATGATATCTAAACCATATTTATCTTCATTGAGCATAGTCTTTAAGATTATGGTGTCGATATTGCCACGAATTAAATCACTATCAATATGTTGCATTTGACTATTTCCTTTATATTATTATTGTGCAAATAACTATAATTCTTGATAATATTATAATAATATTTAATTTTAAGATAGTCAAATAAATTAAGAGAAAACCGACAATAAACATTAATAAAAGGACAAGTTTAGATGTTTTTGTTTATTAAATTTTGTTTTGAAAATTGAAGGAATTATGTATAATCTTTATTGGGAGAAATTTATGATAGTTCCAGACTACATTGAAAGGTCAAAAAGAAAAACATTATCGCTTACTGTATTAAAAAATGGAAATGTGATTGTTAAAGCACCAATTAGTATGCGTGATGAAGTAATCAATCGATTTGTAGAAGATAAACAATCTTGGATTAGAGAAAAACTTTCAAGCATAAAAGAAACTCAAA
>JAFQBZ010000156.1 GCA_017399515.1 Clostridia bacterium
AAAGTTGTAAATTGCAGTCATTAAAGTTTGGTTTTGGCTGACACCTGAACCAATGTGAATGTTGAAGCCTTTAATGTTTTCAAATTCTTTCAAGCAGGATTCAAGTTTTTTTGTTGCGGTTTCAGGGCTGTCGTGATTTTTGATGTAAACAGGTCCATACCAATCTTCTGGAAGATTTACATGAGATTGCATTGGCATATGCAAAATGATTTCGTGACCAAGGTCAGCAAACTGCTTTGCGTTGGCGGTTGAGTTGTCAACATTTGGAAGCACCGCGCAAGTTAGTTTTTCAGGGCATTTTGAAAGTGTTTCAACGCCACTTTGGTCGAAACTTCCAAAGTCGTCAATCACTATTGCCATTTTAGGCGTTACCAATGCGGCGTTAGTTTTTATATGGTTTTTAAATGCCTTTGGTGTAAAGGCTGCACACACCAAAAGGGTTAGCATTGTTAAAATTAAAAATATTCTTTTCATATTTTTATTATGCGTGAAAATCTTAAAATTTATTTATAAAAAGACACTTCTTGTATAATTTACTTTTTTCAAAAATTGACTTTAATTTCAATTTGCGTTACTATGTTGTTATGATACTTAAAGGCATTGTTGAAAGCATAGTTTATCGTAACAGCGAGAATGGATACACCATTCTCGACCTTTACTCATCCGGAGAAATGGTTACCGTTGCCGGAAAGTTCCCAATTGTGGGAAAAGGTGAAAATCTTGAACTTGAAGGCGAATTTAAAATCAACAAAAAATATGGCGAGCAGTTTGAGGCTGAATCAATTAAAGTTGAAAAGCCAACAGATGTGTTCGCTATTGAGAAATATCTTTCTTGTGGGCTTATTTCAGGTGTGGGTGAAGTTACCGCAAAAAACATTGTTAAAAAGTTTGGAGAGAGAACACTTGAAATAATTGAAAACAGCCCTAAAGAACTTGTTAGCATTCGTGGAATCAGTGAAAAGAAAGCCAATGAAATTCACAACACTTACAAAGACATAAAGAAAATGCAAGAAGCCGTTATGTTCTTGCAAAAGTATGACATTTCAATCAATATGTCGGTTAAGATTTTCAATAAGTATAAATATCGCACCGAAGAAATTATTTCGGCAAACCCTTATAAGTTAATCGAAGATATTGAAGGCATTGGCTTTAAAACTGCCGACAAAATTGCAATCAAGATTGGTGTTGAGTTTGACAGTGACATTCGAATCAAAGCCGGTGTTTTGTTTGCACTCACTGAAATTGCGGAAAAGCATGGCTCAACAGTGGCTTACACTGAAGAACTTAAAACTGCAACACTTGAAGTTTTGGAACTTGATTCAAATTATTTAGAGCGTGTTGAAGACGCAATTGTTGATCTTGAAATTACAGGGGCACTTAAAAAAGTTGAGCACAATGAAAAAGAAGCACTTGCTATTTCGAAATATTATCAAATGGAAGACTTTATTGCACACAAACTTTTGAATCTTTCAGCAGGAAATGTGGTTCAAAAACTTGGTGATGAAAACGATATTTTGCAATATGAAAAACTTAATAAAATCACGCTTCACGAAATGCAAAAACAGGCAGTGCTTGCTGGCGTGTCTGAAAGTGTGGTGGTGATTACGGGTGGACCGGGAACAGGTAAAACCACAATCATTAAAGCCATTTTAAAAATCTTTAAAAACGCAAGAAAGAAATGTATGCTTATGGCTCCAACAGGCAGGGCTGCAAAAAGGCTTGAAGAACAAACCGGTGAAAGTGCAAGCACCATTCACAGAGCATTAGAGGCAAACTTTGGTGGTGGGGGAAAGGGCTTTGTTCGAAATGAGCACAACCCACTTGATGCCGAAGTGGTTATTGTTGACGAAGTTTCAATGCTTGATGTATTTTTAATGAGTTCACTTTTAAAGGCTCTTAATTTTGGAACAAGACTTATTTTGGTTGGGGATAAAGACCAACTTCCTAGTGTTGGTGCAGGAAATGTGCTTGCTGATATTATTTCAAGTGAATGCTTTAAAGTGGTTGAACTTACACAAATTTTCAGGCAGAGTGAAGATAGTATGATTGCGCATAATGCACATAAAATTAATCACAGTGAAATGCCTGACCTTTCGGTTAAATCGAGCGACTTTTTCTATTCAGGAACAAGTGAGCCAAACGCAGTTGCAAGTGAAATTGTTTCACTTATTGCCGAGCGTATGCCAAAATATTTTAAAGACATTACGAGTGAAGATATTCAAGTTATTGCGCCAATGAAAGCAGGTGTTGCAGGCGTTGACAATTTGAATGTTTTGATTCAAGAAAAACTTAACCCAATGACTCCATTTAAAAAGCAAATCACTCTCCACAAACGAATTTTCAGGGTGGGTGACAAGGTTATGCAAACCCAAAACAACTATGACCAAGAGTGGGAAAAGTATAACGATTTTGGTTACCCAACTTATGGCTCTGGTGTGTTTAATGGTGATATGGGTTATATTGAAGACATCAACACCGAAGTCAATGAAGTTTATGTTTTGTTTGATGACGGCAGACGCGTTTGTTATTCTTACGCCGAACTTGAAGAACTTGTTTTGAGTTACGCAATCACAATTCATAAAAGTCAGGGAAGTGAGTTTCCTGTGGTGATTATTCCTATTATGGGTGGAAGCCCACTGCTTATGAATAAAAACCTTTTATACACAGCCGTTACGCGTGCGAAAAAAGTGGTTGTGCTCATCGGCAAGCAGTCGAATGTTTTTTATATGATAAACAATAAGTCGTCTGCTGTTAGAAACACAATGCTTGAACCCCTTTTAAAAAGGTTCGAAAATTTAGGAATTGATTGAGTTATAAAACCCCTTGAAGAAACATAATGTTTTAACAGGGGTTTTTATTATGGAAATTAATTCGAAAAATTTAGCAAAAAGCAATCATTCGGTTAGCATTTTGAATAAGGAAAAAATTGAAATTCAAGGGGCAACTGAAGTGATGTCGAGCACCGACAAAGAGATTATTGCAAAACTTCAAGACTCGTTTGTGTTTGTGACCGGCACAAATCTTTCAATTTCAAAACTTGTGCCAGAAGAAACACTTCTTGTTGCAAGTGGAAACATTTCAGGGCTTAAGTATGAAAACAGGCTCACAAAAAAGTCTTTTTTGAAAAAGGTTTTTAAATAGTGTTTTTCAAAAATCATTTAATTACTGTTGCTGCAAAGTTTTTGTGGGCAGGGCTGATTTTTGGGTTGTTTTATGTTTTTTGCAAAATGGTTGTTAGGCTCTCAAAACGAAATGTTTATGTTTCAAACATTGTGGGGTTTTGCTTTTGGGTTTTATTTGGTTTCACTTTTGCAAGAATGTCTTTTGTGTTTAATAACTATCGAGTGTGCTGGTTTGGGCTTGTTTCAATGGTTGTTGGTTTGATTTTGGTTAAAATTAGTATCGATTTTTTCTTTACAAATTTTGCAAAACTGTTATATAATGGGTTTACGAAATTAAAAAGAGGAAAGCGAGAGTATGGAAAATTACAAACAAGCAAAAAAGGTTGAAAGAATCATTGCTTGCTCAATTTTTGTTTTTGTTGCAGTGCTTATTTTTTCGGTGTTCTCATTTGTGTCACTTGGAAAGGCTCGCCGCAAACAAGCAAAATATGATGACGCAATTGCTAGTTTAAGGCAAGAAGAATCTGCACTTAAAAATGACCTTGAATATATGCGTTCTCCTGAATATTTAGAGTCGCAGGCTCGCAATCATCTTGGAATGATTCAAGAAGATGAAAATCTTTATATCTTTAAATAAACTTTAAAGCACACATAATTTTATGTGTGTTTTTTGTTTTAGTAGGTTTATGGTTAAGATAAATAACGATAAATAAATCTAAAAAATTCCAAAATAATCTTAAAAAATTTTAAAAAAATGTGTCAGGGTATTGACATATTTTTTTTTGTAGTGTAATATAATTATGTTGTGAAAACAATATGACCTATATCGCGGGGTAGAGCAGTTGGCAGCTCGTTGGGCTCATAACCCAAAGGTCGGAGGTTCGAGTCCTCCCCCCGCAACCAATCAAAGCCACCCATAATTTGGGTGGCTTTTTATATTAGCAGGGGTTGGATAGTTCGAAATATGTGACGCTCGCTAAAACGGTAGGTTGGCAGGTGATACGCTCGCTATTCCGTCGCTTTGCTCCTTACGAGCCCCCGCAACCAATCAAAAAGAGAACCGAATTTTGGTTCTCTTTTTTTGTTTTATATTTTAAAATCCTTTTTTGTGGACTTATGGTGTGATATAATGAGAGTGTGAAAGGAGAATAAAAGTATGAATTTATTTTTGAATTTTGTGTCTTATCCTGCAAATGCAGAACAATTGAAAAATAAAATTGAGTTTGATGATATGACTGATATGCAGTTGCTTAATGATTCTGGGTTTGTGAATTGGACAATTTCGCCAAATGCAAAAGAAGGTGATTTGGTTTTATTTTATCACACTGAAAGTGCGTTAGAGAATATTAAAAAAATTGAAGAAGAAGCAAAACAAGATGAAAAACTTTATAAAAAATTAAAGTCACATATTGATTTGTCTTATGATTATTTTGATAAGTTTGGGGCTTCAATTTTTGCAATTGGAAGTGTTGGGTCAACTCCTGAATTTGATGAAAATGCATTTAAGTTTGAAACACATTTTAAAGAAAGATGTTTTGCTGATATTGATAGTGTTTATGTGTTAAAAAATCCAATTAAAGCAGAGCAAGTTAAAGATTATATTAATATTAAAAATCAGTCGTCAAAAGACGCAATCGAGAGAGAAGTTGCAAAAAAGTTGTTATCTTTAATTGCAGAAAACAATGTATTATCATTTGAACTTATGAACCAATTAGATTCATTTATTAAGAATTAATTAAAAAGTTATTTTTAATATAAGAAAATTATTTTTATTGTGTAATAAAGATAGGTGGTTAAAATGAAAAGGGTTGAAAGAAAAGTGAATTTTGATGATATGGAGGATTTAGAGTTTGATGAAATGGTCGACATTTTAGAAGAACTTGATGAAGAAGAAACTGAAGAAGATTTCGATGAATGGTTTTGACGAAGAATCATAAAAAAAGAGGTGGTAAGTTTCTTTATTTTGAATAAACATATAACTTGACAAGAAAAAGTATAATATGTATAATGACAATAGTGGGAGGTATTGGAGTAATGAGTTTTAACAAAATTATCAATAACGATTATAAGTTTAACTTAGAAAATTTTATATGTTGGTATGATTCAGCATATACATGGTGAACTACATCATGAACGATGCACCGCGTGCGTATATTCAGGG
>JAFQBZ010000157.1 GCA_017399515.1 Clostridia bacterium
CTTTGCATGGCAAATCACATCTTGGTATTGATTTTCTTAATTCTAAAACCTTTTCGCCTCTTAAAATTTTTTCAACCCATTGCGGTTGAATACTTATCAAAATTTCTTTCATACTTTCCTCCAGGTTAAATCAAAATTCCCACAACACATAACCTTCCGCCAAAACATCTTGCATATAATTGTAAAATTCTCTTGTTACTGTTATGCTTCCATCATAGTGTCTTTTACAATACCCCTGTTGTTCTCTTGTTTGGATAATGCCAATTTCTTCCCTGCTCATTTTTGCCCTTTCAAGATAACCACCATTTTTCAAACAATAATCAATGTATGGATAGAGTCTTAATTCTAATTGTGAAATTTCTTCGCCTAAAAAATTTTTAGAAATTTCTTTTATTTTGTCTGTTATTTTTCCTCTTTCATTTTCGTTTAACATATGATACCCCTTTTAATTTACCAATTTTGCTTTATTCCAAAATCTGTTGTTACCATTCCTTTCAGTTTTTTCTTTTTCCTGAAATGCCAAATACAACTTCTTGCCATATCTTTGAATTTGCTGACTTCTTCTTTTCAAGATGTCTTCAATCATTTTGTCAACCATATCAAATGAATAGAAATATCTTGGAAATCTGCCATTGTCAAAGAACTGGCAAGATTTTGATGGCATTTGTCTTAAAATGTTGAAGCGGTATGCAAATTCTTTTTTGCCTGTATGGTCGCTTATTCTTATGCTATTGCACAAACCATAATCAAGTTTCAAATAAACTGACTTTGTTGTTTCTGCATCTAACCGCTGAATTATAAAACCATGTTCAATCAACTTTTTTTGCAAATAGTTCACCATCTGTTGTATGTTTCTCATGTTCGCCCCCTACTAAAATGGCAAATCACCATCATCTTCAATAGGTGTTAATTCAGGATCTGCTGAACCGCCGTCTTCTTGTGGTTTTGCTGATAAAAACTCAATTTCTTCTGCAATGATTTCTGTTACATATCTTTTAGAACCATCTTGTGCATCATAACTTCTTGTTTGCATTGCACCTGTAACACTGCATTTTCTACCCTTCGCAAGATATTTTCCACAAGTTTCACCAAGTTTTCGCCAAGCAACAATATTGATAAAATCTGCTTCTTTTTCGCCATCTGCATTTGCAAATTTTCTTTGAACTGCAAGTGTAAATCTGCACACTGTAACACCACTTGAAGTTGTTGCCAATTCAGGATCTTTTGTTAAATTTCCAATAAAAATACATTTATTCATTTTCTTTTCCTCCATCTTTCTTAATTTTGATTTCTTTTTTCATTGTTTCAAACAAGTCAACAATTTTCTTTTCTTCATCTTTTAATTCAACTTTTTCAAATTCACCTTTTTCATTTTGTCTAAACAAAACACTTTCTTTTAATTTTTCTTCAAGAAGGTTTAATGCCCAATTAAAAACATTTTCAAGTGTTTTAATCTGTTCTTTTGTCAGTTCCATCTTCTTCCACCTTTTTATTTTTAATTTTTTGTTCTATTTTGTTTGATGCTTTGAATATAACAAACAACCAAACCACACAAC